>JBKPFD010000147.1:0-6983 GCA_046729155.1 Actinomycetota bacterium | reverse complement strand
GCGGTCAGCCCCGACGTGACGAACGGCGGATCGCCCTCGCCGTGGACGAAGAGATACGCCGTTCGCCGCGCGCGGGGCAGCGCTAGTCGGACTCGATCCCGACGAAGACCGCCGCATGGGGTGGAGGCGGCTGTGGCTCCGGCGGCTTCGGCGGAGTCGGCGTCGGCTTCGGCTCGTCTTCTTGCACGCGTACGAACTGCACCGTGAGGGGCGGCGGCGGCTCCCCGTTGCCATCGTCCGGTGACGGCACCGGAGGCGGCGTGGGCTCGGGTTGCGGCGGCGGTTCGGGCTGTGGCGGAGGCTTCGGCTCGTCCTGGGCTCGGCTGGCCATGCTTTTCCTCCTCGCTGGACCCCTGGAACGAGCCGAACCTAACGCGTAGCCGCGAGAGCCGCAAGCGCCCGCTCGGCGCGGTCGCGCGAGACTGTGCTCCCCTTCTCGTCATACAGGGCGAGCGCCTGCTCCAGTGCCTCGGCGGCCTCGCGGTCGCGGCCGGCGAGCCGCAGCACCTCGGCCAGGTCGGCGAGCGCGTCTCCGTGCATGACGAGCGCGTCCGTCCGCTCCGCGAGCGCCACCGCACGCCGTGCGCGCTCTTCGGCGGCCTCGTGCTCGCCGCGGTTCGCGAGGACGATCGCGCGCGTCGACTCGAGGATCACATGGGTCGTCCAGTCCTCGTCCGAGGCGGCAGCCTCGCTGATCCCCGCGTAGTGGTCGCAGTCCTCGTACCGGCCCTGCTCGCAGAGCACGCGGCTGAGGAGGGCGGCACTCGTGGACAGAGACGCCTTCTCGCCCATGCGTCTCAGGATCTCGCAGCCGCGGAGCAGCTCGCGCTCAGCCGCCTCGTAGTCGCCGGCGAGCATCTGGATGGCGCCGCCCGACTGCGTGTAGATCGCGACGTGGAGCAGGAGGCCGAGCTCCTCGAGCAAGTCCTGTCCTCGCCGGTACAGCTCGTGCGCCCGCTCGAAGTTCCCTCGACGGGCCTCGAGCTCGGCGACCACGATCGTCACGCGCGCCTCGAGGAAGCGGTCTCCCTCGAGCTGGGCGGCGAATTCCTCGCAGCGCCGGATGGCCTCTGTGACCGGCGTCGAGCCCCAGAGCAGCGAGACGGTCAGTGCACCGAGCAATTGCCCCTCCCGGTGAGGGTCGCCCGCCTGCCGCGCGTGCAGCAGCGCGCGCTCGAGCGCATCGGTGCGTCGGCTCCACTGCGAGCGCATCCAGTGCACGTGGCTGAGCATGTTCCAGGCGTCCGCGAGGCCGGCCTCGTCGGCAAAGTCCTCGAAGAGCTCGATCGCCTCCTCCGCCACGCGCCCGATCTCGTCCGCTCCGCGCGAGGGGTCGATGCGCATCTCGATGAGCGCGAGATGCAGCCGGGCGTGGAGCTCGATCTCGTGCATTCCCGCTGTCGACGCTTCCTCGATCGCCCGCTCGAGCACACCTTCGGCGCGCCTCAGCTCGCCGATCTCGAGCAGGGCGGCGCCGAGGGCCGGGGCGAGCCTGAGGCGTCCGCTCGTGTCGTCGCGCAGGAGCAGCGTTGCCCGTGTCATGAGCCCGACCGCCGCGGACATGTCTCCGCGCCCGGCCGCGCGCCGTCCCGCGGAGACGAGCAGATCGGCGGCCCGGGCCGCGAGCTCGTGCGTGCGTGGGTCGGCGGGCGCAAGATCGGCGCGGTGGCGATGCGCCTGCTCGAGGTGATAGCCCAGGATCTCCTCGTACTCCCGGCGCCGTCCCGGCCGCGCCTGCTCGAGCCACTCGGCGAAGCGCTCGTGCAGCTCGGCGCGACGCGCCTTGGCGAGGCCCTGGTAGGCCGCGTCGCGCACGAGGATGTGCCGGAACCGGAAGCTGTCCTCGCGGGTCGGGTCGGGGCGGATGAGGTCCTTGCGCATGAGGGCTGCGAGCTGGTCGTCGGGACTGGACTCATCGGGTGAGAGCGCCGCCACGGCGTCGCGCGAGAAGAGCTTCCCGATCACCGAAGCGCGCTCGAGGACCCTGCGCTCGGCAGGCTCGAGCTGGTCGATGCGCGCCGCGAGCAGGGCCTGGATCGTCGGCGGCGTCTTTAGCGGCCCGAGCTCGCCCTTTGCCGTCCAGCCGTCCTCCTCGCGCTCGAGCCGGCCCTGGTCGACGAGCATGGCGAGCATCTCCTCGACGAAGAGCGGGTTACCCTCGCCGGCCTCGTAGAGCGTGCGGTGCACCTCGCCCGCGACTCGCCCGCGGCCGAGCAGGTTCTCGACCAGCTGCTCGACTTCGTCGTGGCGGAGCGGCTCGAGCAGGATCGTGGTCGCGTTCAGCTTGCCACCGCCCCAGGTAGGACGTTCGTCCAGCAGGTCAGGCCTCGCCAGGCAGACGAGGAGCACGGGCGCGTTGCGCGTCCAATCCGCGAGGTGCTCGACGAGGTCGAGGAACGTGGGCTCGGCCCACTGCACGTCGTCGAACGCGACGACGACGGGGCGCTCGAAGGCGAGTGACTCGATGAGCTTGCGGACGGCCCAGAAGATCTCCTCGTTCCCGGCCTGGCGCTCGGAGAGCCCCGTTGCGGCGGCGAGCCGCTGGACGACCAGGTCCGCCTCCGGGCCGCCGCCGACGACCTCCCGGAGGCGACGCTCCGACTCGTCCTGTGAGAGGGCCGGCCCGATCGACGCGGCCTGGCGCACGAGGTCCGTGAGCGGCCAGAACGTGATGCCCTCGCCGTAGGGCACGCAGCGGCCGACGAGCACGCGTGCCTCGCCGCCGATCGACGTCAACAGCTCGCCGACGAGGCGCGACTTGCCGACGCCGGCGGCGCCGAGCACCGTGAACATGTGGCACCCGCGCTCCTCCTGCGCGCGGCGGACGGCCTGCTCGAGGCGCGCGAGCTCGCGCTCCCGCCCGACGAGCGGCGAGTCGAGCCGGCGCGCGAACGCGGGCGCGCCGCTGACGACGCCCAGGACGCGCCACGCCTCGACTGGCTCGGCCTTGCCCTTCAGCGCGAGCGGCTCGACGGGCTCGACGAGGACGGCGTCGCGGACCAGCTGCTGCGTCGTGTGCCCCATCAGGATCTCGCCGGGGCTCGCCGCGCTCTCGAGGCGCTGGGCGACGGCAACGGCATCGCCGGTCGCGAAGGCCTGCCCTTGCGAGGGGTCGCCCGCGACGACTTCTCCGGTATTGACCCCGGTGCGGAAGCCGAGCTCGATGCCGTACTCGCTGCGCAGGTCCTCGTTGAGCGCGCCCATCGCCTCGCGGAGCTCGACGGCCGAGCGAACGGCTCGCAAGGCGTCGTCCTCGTGGAGGGTCGGAATGCCGAACACGGCCATCACCGCATCGCCGATGAACTTTTCGACCGTGCCTCCGTGCCGCTCGAGGACACGGCTGACTTCGACGAAGTAGCGGGAGATCACCCGCCGGTACGTCTCGGCGTCGAGCTGCTCGCCGAGCGGCGTCGAGTCGATCACGTCGCAGAAGACGACGGTCACGGTCCTGCGCGTCTCGCGACGGGGCTCGGCGACCAGCGGCTTGCCGCAGGCGAGGCAGAACCTGGCGTGCTCCGGGTTCGACTCACCGCAGCTGGGACAGGTAGCCATGTCCTGTCCGAGTGTAGGGCGGTCCAAGGCGTTCGTTGCACGAACGCCGACCATGGAGGGCGCACGGGCTCCGCCCGCGGGGCCGTTCCAAGGCGTTCGTTGCACGAGCGCCGACCATGGAGGCTGCGCGGGCTCCGCCCGCGGGGCCGTTCTTAGCTCGCAAGTACACTGGCCCGCATGTTCGATGCGCTTGGAGACAGGCTTCAGGCCGCTCTCGGCGAGGTCCGAGGGCGAGGGAAGCTCGACGAGGAGACGATCTCGCGCGCGATGCGCGAGGTCCGCCTCGCGCTGCTCGAGGCGGACGTCAACTTCCACGTAGTCAAGGATTTCGTGGCGCGCGTGAAGGCGCGGGCGCTCGGCGAGGAGGTCGCCCGCAGCCTCACCCCCGGCCAGCAGGTCGTGAAGATCGTCCACGACGAGCTGACGGCGCTCATGGGCAGCGGCGACTCGCGTCTCGCGTTCGCCGGCATCCCGCCGACCGTGATCCTGCTCGCCGGGCTCCAGGGCTCCGGCAAGACCACCGCGGCTGCGAAGCTCGCGCTGCTTCTGCGCAAGGAGAAGCACTCGCCCGCGCTCGTCGCGGCCGACCTCCAGCGGCCGGCCGCCGTCGGCCAGCTCGAGCAGCTCGGCCGCCAGATCCAGATCCCGGTCTTCACGGGGTCGGACCCCGTCAAGGCCGTGACGGAGGGGATCGAGCAGGCGAAGGCGCAGGGGCGGAACGTCGTCATCCTCGACACCGCCGGCCGCCTCCACGTCGACGAGCCGCTGATGGAGGAGCTCGCCGCCGTGCGCAAGGCCGCCAAGCCGACGAACGTGCTGCTCGTGCTCGACGCGATGACCGGTCAGGAGGCCGTTTCCGTGGCGCAGACCTTCCAGGAGCGCGTCGCCTTCGACGGCGTCGTGCTGACGAAGCTGGACGGTGACGCGCGCGGCGGAGCGGCGCTCTCCGTGAAGGCGGTCACCGGCAAGCCGATCAAGCTCGCGTCCGTCGGCGAGAAGCTCGACCAGCTCGAGTACTTCCACCCGGACCGGATGGCGTCGCGGATCCTCGGCATGGGCGACGTGATGACGCTGATCGAGCGGGCCGAGGAGGCGGCATCCGAAGACGAGCAAGAGCGGCTCGAGCGCCAGCTCGTGGCGGGCGAGTTCACGTTCGACGACTTCCTCGCGAGCTACCGAATGCTGCGTCGCATGGGGCCGCTCAAGGGCGTGCTGTCGATGATCCCCGGCGTGGGCAAGCAGCTGCAGGGCCTCGACGTCAACGAGCAGGACATGGGCCGCGTCGAGGCGATCGTGCTCTCGATGACGCCCCAGGAGCGGCGCATGCCGCACGTGATCGACGGCTCGCGGCGCAAGCGGATCGCAGCAGGGAGCGGGACGACGATCCAGCAGGTCAACCAACTGCTCTCCGCCCGCAAGCAGATGCAGAAGATGATGAAGCAGATGAAGAAGGGCAAAATGCCCGGAATTCCACCGGAGCTGCTTCAGCAGGCCCAACAGCAAGGAAGGAGATAACGCTTGGCAGTTCGCATGAGGTTGACCCGTGTCGGGTCGAAGAAGAACCCGATCTACCGGGTCGTCGTCGCCGACTCGCGGTCACCGCGGGACGGCAAGTTCATCGAGATCGTGGGGCGCTACAACCCGCAGACCGAGCCCTCGACGATCGACTTCGACGAGGACCGCGTGAAGGACTGGCTCGCGAAGGGCGCGCAGCCCTCCAATACCGTCGCGCGGCTGCTGAAGATCGCCAACATCGGTGGCTGAGCTCCTCGCCTACCTCGCGCGGCAGCTCGTCGACGACCCCGACGCGGTCAAGGTCGAGGAGACCGAGCGCGAGGGGGCCGTCATCCTCCAGCTGTACGTGGCCAAGGACGACGTCGGCAAGGTTATCGGCCGCCAGGGCCGGATTGCCCGGGCGCTGCGGGCCGTCGTCCGCGCGAGCGGCGCACGCTCGCATCGGCGGGTTCTGCTCGAGATCGTCGACTGACTTGAGGGTTGCAGCGCTCTACGACGTGCACGGGAACGTGCCCGCCCTCGAGGCCGTGCTCGCCGAGGTCGAGGAAGAAGGCGTCGACGAGATCGTGTTCGGCGGCGATCTCTTCCTCGGGCCGCAGCCGACGGAGACGGCCGCGCTCGTGCGGTCTGTCGATGCGCGGTTCATCCGCGGGAACTGTGATCGCGAGCCGGACGAATGGACGCGCTCGAAGCTCGACGACGAGACCTTCGAATGGGCGCGGTCGTGGCCACTCACGGTCGACCTCGACGGCGTCCTCTACTGTCACGCGACGCCGACCGATGACAGCCGCCCGATCCTGACCGACGCTTCGCCGGCCGAGCGGTTCGACGAGGCCTTGGAGGGAATCGAGGCTCGCCTCGTCGTCGCGGGGCACACGCACATGCAGTTCCGCCGCGAACGCTGGGTCAACGCCGGATCGGTGGGCATGGCGTACGAGGATGACGTCGCCGCGTACTGGGCAATCGTGTCCGACGACGTCGAGTTCCGGCGCACGCTCTTCGACGCCGAGCGGGCAGCAGCCGAGTTCCTCGCGTCGGGCTGGCCCTCCGCCGAATCGTTCGTCGCCGAGAACCTGCGGAGCGCTCCGTCGCGAGCGGAGGCGACCGCCTACTTCGAATCGCTCACGTGAAGGTCACCGTGGGGCGGGTCGGCAGGCCGCACGGGCTCGAAGGGGCGTTCGTGGTCGAGGGCGCGAGCGAGGACCCGGAGCGCTTCGCGGTCGGCGCGCGCCTGTTGGTCGGCGGCGAGGCCGCCGAGATCGTCGAGTCCAAGCGCGCCGGAGGGCGGCCCGTGATCCGTCTCGACCGCGAGGTCTCCCGCGGCGACGGGCTCGAGGTCGACCGCGCTGACCTGCCGGAGCCGGAGGAGGGCTCGTACTACGTCTCCGATCTGATCGGCCTCGCCGTCGAGGAGGAGGACGGAGGCGAATCGCTCGGCCGCGTCGTCGAGGTCGCCGCCGGCCCGGCGAACGATGTCCTCGAGCTCGACACCGGCCTCGCGCTACCGCTCGTCGACGCCTGCGTGCAGGAGGTCGATCTCGACCAAGGGCGAATCGTTGTCCGACGCGGCTTCTCCGGGCGCGAGTAACCTCCACCGCTTTGCAGCTAGATGTCTTCACGGTCGTCCCCCACTCATTTGCCTGGCTCTGCGAGCAGCGCCCTCTGGCCGCCGTCCTCGGCAGCGAGCTCGACCTACGGCTTTTCAACTACCGCGACTACACGCCGCTCGGCGGCGGGCAGGTCGACGACGAGCCGTACGGAGGCGGGGCGGGCATGGTCCTGCGCGTAGACGTCGTCGCGGCGGCGCTCGAGACCGTGTACGGCGGCGACCCCGATCGGCGAGTGGTGGCGCTGACGCCTCAGGGACGACAGCTCGACCAACCGCTCGTCGAGGAGCTCGCGGAGGAGGAGCGTCT
>JBKPFD010000146.1:0-8658 GCA_046729155.1 Actinomycetota bacterium | reverse complement strand
GTGTAGAGCGGGTGTCTTCCGGTCTCCGTCGTGATGGAAGGCTGCCGCTGGACGGACTCGGTTCTGGCTTCGCCGGAACCGTCGCCGTCCCGCCAGCCGAACGTGTAGACGGCGAAGGCCACGACCGCGCCGGCGATAGCGACCATGAACGCAGCGAGAAGCTTCGAGTCGCGCATGAGCACCTCCCCGGCACAGTCTGCAGAGTCCTACGGCGAGAGGCGGTCGATCTTCCAGCCGTCGCCGTCGCGGCGGTATCGGAAGCGGTCGTGGAGGCGGTTCTCGCGGTGCTGCCAGAATTCGTACGTCTCCGGGACGAGCCGGTAGCCGCCCCAGTGCGGCGGCAGCGGCACGTCGTCCGGGTACTCGGCCTCCAGCTCGGTGAAGCGCGCCTCGAGCGCGTCGCGCGACTCGATTGGCTCGCTCTGCGTCGACGTGAGCGCGGCGAGCTGGGCGCCGCGGGGTCTCGTCCGAAAATACGCCTCCGACTCCTCGCGCCCGGCCCGCTCGATCCGGCCTTCGACGCGCACCTGCCGGCCGAGGTCGTGCCAGTAGAAGAGCAGCGCGCCGCGCGGGTTCGCCGCAAGCTCACGCCCCTTGCGGCTCTCGTAGCTCGAGTGGAAGCCGAACCCGCGCTCGTCGGCCCCCTTGAGCAACACCATCCGCGCGGACGGTGACCCGTCCGGCGTGGCGGTGGCGAGGGCGACCATGTCGACGCCCGCCTCCGCGTGCCACGCCCGAAAGAGAGCGAGCGGGTCCGGGTCGAGGTCGCTGCGGCGGAAGGGCCGCGCCCGCGGGTCGCTCATGAATACTCGTTATTCACGTATGCAGCAAGCCGTTCGGTCCTGTATCTTCCACGCCGATGGCCGTCACACGCTCGATCGACATCCGGACCGAGGTCCCCGGCCCGCGCTCGCGCGAGATCCTCGAGCGCAAGGAGCGCCTGATCGCGGAGCCGCTGTCGCTCGTCCACCCGGTCGTCGTCGCGGAAGGACGCGGCGCGACGCTGACCGACGTCGACGGCAACACGTTCATCGACCTGACGGGCGGCGTCGGCTGCCTGAACGTCGGCCACTCGCACCCACGCGTCGTCGAGGCCGCGCAGGAGCAGCTGTCGCGTTTCGCGCACACCGACTTCACGATCATCCCCTACGAGACGTACGTCGACCTCGCCGACCGGCTCGTCGCCGCCACGCCGTTCAGCGGCCCGGCGAAGGCGGCGTTCTTCAACGCCGGCACGGAGGCGATCGAGAACTCGATCAAATTCGCTCGCTCCCACACGAAGCGGCCTGCGGTCATCGTCTTCGAGGGCGCGTTCCACGGCCGCACGCTGCTTGCAATGACGATGACGTCGAAGACGCATCCCTACAAGGCCGGGCTCGGCCCGTTCGCGCCCGAGGTCTACCGCGTGCCATACCCACACGTGTACCGCGGCCCGACGACGGAGGAAGCGCTGGCCGCGCTCGAGCGCGCCTTCCTGACGCAGGTCGCGCCGGAGAGCGTCGCCGCGATCGTCATGGAGCCGGTGCTCGGCGAGGGCGGCTTCGTGCCCGCTCCGACCGAGTTCGTCCAGGGCGTCCGCCGGCTCTGCGACGACCTCGGCATCGTCTTCGTCGTCGACGAGGTGCAGACGGGCTACGGACGCACGGGGAAGATGTGGGCGATCGAGCACCACGAGGTCGAGCCCGACCTGATCGTCCTCGCGAAGTCGATCGCCGCCGGCTTGCCCCTCTCCGCCGTGATCGGCAAGGCCGAGATCCTGGACGCGCCGCCCGACTCGGCGATCGGCGGCACGTACGTCGGCAACCCTGTCGCGCAGGCGGCCGCGCTCGCAGTGCTGGACATCTTCGAGGAGGAAGACCTCGTTGCGCGCGCCTCGGCGATCGGCGAGACGATCCGGTCGCGCATGGACACTTGGCGAGGGCGCTTCGACGCCGTCGGAGACGTTCGCGGTCTCGGCGCGATGCTCGCGATCGAGCTCGTACGCGACCGCGGGACGAAGCTTCCGGACGCGGAGTCGGCGAGCGCGATCGTCGAGGCGGCGGCCGAGCGTGGCGTCCTGCTGCTCAAGTCGGGCATCTACGGGAACTGCATCCGCGTGCTGACGCCACTCGTCATCACGGACGCCGAGCTGGATGAAGCTCTGGACGTCTGGGAGCAGGCTCTCGAGAGCGTTCTCACCGCTTAAAGCTCCGTTTTAGGGAAACTCTCACGCGTGGTTGGCGAGCTGATCGCGGGCCGGTACGAGCTCGAGCAGCTGGTCGGCGCAGGGGGGATGTCCAGTGTCTTCCGGGCGCACGACCGCATGCTCGAGCGCACGGTCGCGCTCAAGATCCTGCACGAGCAGTTCACGCGCGACGAGGACTACGTCGAGCGGTTCCGGCGCGAGGCCCGTTCGGTCGCGCAGCTCGCGCACCCGAACATCGTCACGGTCATCGACCGCGGCGAGCAGGACGGCCGGCAGTTCATCGTCTTCGAGTACGTCGACGGCGCGAACCTGAAGGAGCACTGCCGCGAAGGCGCGCTGCCGCTGGACGAGGTCCTGGACGTCACGATCCAGACCGCGCGCGCGCTCGCGTTCGCGCACGGCCGGGGCATCGTGCACCGCGACGTCAAGCCGCAGAACGTGCTCCTCGACGACGAGGGCCAGGCGAAGGTGACCGACTTCGGCATCGCCCGATCGCTGGACGTGAAAGGCGTGACCCAGACCGGCACGGTGCTGGGGACGAGCGACTACATCGCGCCCGAGCAGGCGCGCGGCGAGAAGGTCAGCCCGAAGACGGACGTCTACTCGCTCGGCGCGGTGCTCTACGAGCTGCTCACGGGCGAAGTGCCGTACCCGGGCGACAACTTCGTCGCGATCGCGATGCGCCACGTGCACGACCCGGTGCCGAGCGTCCTCGAACGCCGCCCGGACTGCCCGCCGCGGCTCGACTCGGTCGTGCGGCGCGCCATGGCTAAGGATCCCGACGACCGTTTCGACTCGATGGACGAGCTCTTGGCCGAGCTCGAGGCTTGCCGCGCGGAGCTCGCCGGCCGCAGCGACGACGGGGCGACGTTCATCCTGCCGCGGGAGGCGGTGCGGCCGGCCCGGAGGCCGCGCGTTCGGCGGCGCATCGGCTGGGTGCCGGTGCTGATCGGGCTCGCGATCCTGGGGCTCGCCGCGGCGGCTGTCGGCCTGCTCTTCCTCGACAACGGCGGCGACGGCTTGCCAGGTGTGAGCCCGCCGCCACCGGCCCAGAACGTGCGGCTCGCGGGCATCGGCACGGAAGACCCCGCCGGCGACGGGGAGCACGACGACGAGGTCCACAATGCGACCGACGGGAACCCGGCGACGTACTGGACGACCGAGGACTACGAGAGCTTCAGCAAGCCGGGGGTCGGCCTCGTTCTCGACGCCGGGCGAGCGGTCGCGCTCGGGCAGCTGACGGTGACGAGCGAGCTTTCCGGGTTTCCGGCCGTCATCCGCGCGAGCTCGAGCTCCACGACGGGGTTCCAGGACGTCTCGTCACGGAAGGAAGTCGGCGAGGAGACGACCTTCGACGTGAACACGAACGGCAAGCCCTACCGCTTCTACGAGATCTGGCTCCAGCTTCCCAACGGAGGCCGGGCCCGCATCAACGAGGTGCACGCAAAGAGCTAGGTTGAGAGGGCTACGCGAAACACAGACTGAGCCGGTGTTCCGCCAACCCCTCTAGAACTCGAGCTTGCTGCGCCGTTTGTGCCGCTCGAGCGCGAGCTCGATCAGCCGCTCCAGGAGTTGCTCGTACGACAGCCCGGAAGCCTCGAAGAGCTTCGCGTAGACGCTCGTGGCCGTGAAACCCGGGATCGTGTTCAGCTCGTTGACGAGCACCTCGCCGTCGTCGCGCACGAAGCAGTCCGCGCGCGCCATGCCCTCGCACTCCGTCGCGCGGAAGGCGCGCACCGAAAGCTCCTGGATGCGCTCGATCGCCTCCTCGGGCACCCGCGGCGGCACGATCAGCTCCATCCCGCCCTCGTCGTACTTCGCCGAGTAGTCGTACCACTCCGCGTTGGCGACGATCTCGCCGGGAAGCGACGCCACCGGTTCCTGGTTGCCGAGCACGCTGCACTCGACCTCGACGCCCGAGATGAACTCCTCGACGAGCACCTTCTCGTCGTGGCGGAAGGCGAGGTCGATCCCTGTGCGGAGGTCGTCGGGGGTCCACGCCTTCGTGATCCCGACGGAGGAGCCGAGCCGCGCAGGCTTGATGAAGACGGGGAAGCCGAAGGGGCTCTCGAAGCCGTTCCTCTCGCGCAGCGTCACGCTTCGAGTGACGGGGATGCCCTGGTCGCGCAGCACGGACTTGAAGAGGTCCTTGTCCATGCAGAGCGCCGACGCAGCCACCCCGGCGCCGACGTACGGCACGTTCGCGAGCTCGAGCAGCCCCTGCACCGTGCCGTCCTCGCCGAAGGGCCCGTGCAGGAGCGGGAAGACGACGTCGACGTCGGCGAGCGTCGCGGGGACGTGCGCGGCCGGGACGGGCAGCGTCTCGGCGACCGTCCCGTCCGACTCGAGCTGCGGGCGTGTTCTCGGGCCTAGCGCCCAGTGCCCGTCACGCCCGATCTCGACTCGCACCGTGTCGTAGCGGGCCGGATCGAGCGACTCCAGCACGGAGCGTGCCGATGCCAGCGAGACCTCGTGCTCGCTCGAGCGGCCACCCATCAGCACCGCGACGCGGATCCTGCTCACGGCACCGGCACCAGCCGCCCGACGACGATCGTGACCGTCGTGCCGGGCTTCGCCTTCTCGCCGCCGGGCGGATCCTGGCTGAGCACCAGTCCGTCGCTGCCGGGGTCGGTGGTCTGCTCGTCCTCGCCGACGACCTCGAAGCCCGCGCGCTCGAGCGTGGCCCGGGCCGTGTCCTCGTCTTGGCTCGTCACGTCGGGGATCGCCGACGTCTTCGGGCCCTTCGAGACGCTGAGGGTGACGGTCGCGCCGCGCGCTGCGGAGGAGCCGCCGGCCGGGTCCTGCGAGACGACGTTGTTCTTCGGCTGGTCGGACTCGACGTCGCGACGCGCGACGGCGAAGCCTGCCGCCTGGAGGCGCGACGCCGCGCTCTCGTAGGGCTCGCCGACGACCGACGGCACCCCGACGGGCTGCAGGCCGCGCGAGACGTTGATCTGCACCGTCGAGCCCTTGCGCACGCGCGCGCCGCCGACGGGGTACTGCGCGATGACGATTCCCTCGTCCTCGTCCGAGTACACGTCTCGCACCTTGAACTTCAATCCGCGCTCGGACAGCGTGCCGATCGCGTCGTCGCGCGACTTGCCCTTCACGTTGGGCACGTCGACCTTCGGCGGCCCGGTCGACACGAAGACGACGACCTCGCTGTTCTTGTCGACGCGGACACCGGCCTCGGGATCCTGGTCGTAGACCTCGCCCTCCTTGACGGTGTCGTGCGGCAACCGCCGCACCCGTGGTCTGAGCCCTTTCTCGAGCACGTTGTTGACGGCGAGACCCTCCTTCTGCCCGACGACGAACGGCGTCGAGACCGTCCCCGAGCCGCTCAACGAGTCCGAGATCTGGCCGTACGCGTACCAGCCGGCGACCCCGGCGACGACGACGAGCAGCAAAGCGAGCAGCCAGGGCCAGAATGGGCGGCGGCGCGACGGCGGCTCCTCGTAGCGGTACGTGCTCGTCCGCCGCGCGCTCGGCGGCCGGCGCGGCGGCGCGATCGCCGTCGGCGCGGTCGCCAGCGTCGCGCCTGAGAGAACGGCCGTGGCTGCATCCGCGGTCTCCGCGGTCACCGAGCCGCCACCCGCGACACGCGCGAGCTCGGCGTCCATCTCCTCGGCCGTCTGGAACCGGTCATCCGGGTTCTTGGCGAGCGCGCGCAGCACGATCATGTCGAGGTCGGGCGAGACGTCGGGCCTGATCGTCGACGGCGGCCGCGGCGGGTCGGAGAGGTGCTTCATCGCGATCTCGACGGGCGCCTCGCCGGTGAACGGCACGTGTCCCGTCAGCATCTCGTAGAGGACGACGCCGACCGCGTAGACGTCCGACCGCTGGTCGACGGCGGCGCCGCGCGCCTGCTCCGGCGACAGGTACTGCGCGGTGCCGACGATCGCGCCGGCCTCGGTCATCTGGCTCGCCCCCGCGCGCGCGATGCCGAAGTCCGTCACCTTCAAGCGCCCGTCCGGGTCGGCCATGACGTTGTGCGGCTTGATGTCACGGTGGACGACGCCCTTCTTGTGCGCGAAGCGCAGCGCGTTGAGGATCTGCCGGGTGTAGGAGACGGCGTCGTCGATCGCCATCGGCCCGCGCGCGATGAGCAGCTCCTTCAGGCTGCGCCCGTCCAGGAACTCCATCGCGATGTAGTACGTGCCCTCCGCCTCCCCGCGGTCGTAGATCGAGACGATGTTCGGGTGCGAGAGGCCGGCGGCGTTCTTCGCCTCGCGGCGGAAGCGCTCGACGAACTGCTCGTCGTTCGCATGCCGGTCGTTGAGGATCTTGATCGCCACGCGGCGGCCGAGCTCCTCGTCCTCCGCCAGATAGACGTCGGCCATGCCGCCGGAGCCGAGCTTGCGCATCACGCGGTAGCGACCGTCGAAAAGCGTGTTGATGAGGTTCGAGACCGCCATTAGCGCCGCACTCCAGAGAGAGTAGGGACCGCTTTGAGTTCGACGCTCACCGAACCAGTGCCTCCATGATCGCCTTCGCGATCGGAGCTGCCGTCGTGCCGCCCGTGCCGCTCTGGTTCTCCAGCACGACGGCGACGGCGACGCGGGGATTGTCCGTGGGCGCAAAGGACATGAACGAGGTCGTGTTCCTGCCCGCGGTCCCGGACTCCGCCGTACCCGTCTTCCCGGCGACGCGGATGCCGGGGATGCTCGCTGCGGTGCCCGTCCCGCCGCTCACGACGCGCTCCATCATCGCCGTGAGCTCACGCGCGTGGTCCGCGCGAACGGCGCGGCCGAGCCGGTCGGGCTTCGTCCGCGACACGATCGTTCCGTCCGGCGCCACGACGCGCTCGACGACGTACGGACGCATCACCTGCCCGCCGTTCGCGACGGTCGCGGCGACCATCGCCATCTGCAGCGGGGTGACTCTCGGCTCCGCGTGAGTCGGGCCCTGGCCGAACGCCAGCCGCCCCGGATCGATCTGGCTCTCTTCCTTCGGGTCGACGAGCCTGCTGCGGTTGTAGAGGCCGCTCTGCGCCCGCTCGTTGACAGGCGTCTCGAGCGGCGGCACCGAGTAGAAGCCGAAGCGCTTCATCTTCCGGACGATCGCGAGGCCTCCCAGCTCTTTGCCCACGTTGCAGAACACCGAGGTGATCGAGTGCTGCAACGCGTCGGCGAAGGTCACGTTGCCAAATGGGCTGGACGTGTCGTAGTTGTTGACCCGGTCGCCGTACTCGGTGCAGTAGCCCGGATCGTTGAACGACGAGTCGGGTGTGAACCGGCCGGAGTCGAGCGCGGCGGCGGCCGTCACGACCTTGAAGGTCGAGCCAGGGGTGTAGAGACCCGCCGTGACGCGGTTCAGCAGCGGCCCGCACCCGAACTTGGGCCGGCTGGCGGCCGCGAAGTTCGTCTCGACGAGATTCGGGTCGTAGGTGGGGCTGGACGCGCTAACGAGCACGCGGCCCGTGCGCGGCTCGATCGCGACTGCGGCTCCGCATTTGCCGCCGAGCGCGTTGAGGGCGACACGCTGAGCACCCGGACGGATCGTGAGGTGCACATCGTTGCCCTCGACGGTCGCGCCCTTGAGCTTGTCGAAGGTCGTGTCGAGGAGCGTGTTCAGGTTCGTGTTCGCGCCGGTGAGGAAGTCGTTCTCCGAGCGCTCGAGCCCGGCGCGCGAGCGCACCTGCGTCGAGTAGCCGACGATGTGCGCGGCCAGGCCGTGCTGCGGGTAGCGGCGGAAGTAGAGCGTCTGGCCGCCGACCTTCCTGGGCACGTTGTCGGCGAGCACCGTCCGCCCGTCCGCCGCGTAGATGCGGCCGCGGTCGACCTTGAACTGGGCGACGCGCTGAATCGAGTTGTCCTGCCGGTCGGCGAGCCCCGTCGACGCCCACGCCTGCCAGTAGGTGGTGCCGACGATCAGCGCTGCGAGCAGGACGAGCGCTCCGACGGCGACGCGCCTGATCTGGTGGTTCACGGGCGGCCTTCCATCGGTAGGTTCGCGGCCGCGTTCGCGCGGTGCGAGACGAGCAGGAGGCCCGCGAGCAGGATGAAGTTGGCGACGACGCTCGAGCCGCCGTAGCTGACGAAGGGCAGCGTGATTCCTGTCAGCGGGATCAGGCGCAGGACGCCGCCGACGATGATGAACGTCTGCAGCGCGAAGCCGAAGGTGAGCCCGACCGCGAGCAGCTTCGAGAAGCCGTCCTGGGCGAGCAGCGCGATCCGAAAGCCACGCAGGCAGAAGAGCATGTAGACGAGCAGGAGCGCCGCGGCGCCGACGAGCCCGAGCTCCTGCGCGAGCGCCGAGTAGATGAAGTCGCTGTTGATGAACGGGATCAGCTGGTGTCCATCGGTCGTCGTGAACGTGCCCTTGCCGAGGCCGGCGCCGCCGAAGCCGCCGTTGCCGATCGAGTAGAGCGACTTCACGAGCTGGTAGCTCTGACAGTTCTGCCGCAGGGTCTCCGCGCCCGTGAGCGGACAGTGGACCTTGTGCTGGGTCCACGGATGCAGCCAGATCGTCAC
>JBKPFD010000145.1:0-1547 GCA_046729155.1 Actinomycetota bacterium | reverse complement strand
GCTCGTAGTCCTCCTTCTCGGCGTCCAAGAAGACGACGTCGAAGACATCCTGGATCTTGGGCAACTCTTCGAAGGCATCCCCCTCGACCAGCTCGACCCAGTCCTCAAGGCCCGCCTCCGAAACGTTCCGCCGCCACGCCTCGGCCTTGGCCGGGTCGTGCTCGAGGGAGAGCACACGTCCGCCGAGGTAGCGCACCCCGGCTCCGAGCCCGATGGACGAGTAGCCGCGCGAGCCGCCGATCTCGAGAACCTCGCAGTCCCACTGCGCCGCGACGAGCGAGAAGAGGAACTTGCCGGTCGTGGGCTCGACCTGTCGCGCGCGCTGCTCACGAGGGACTCCGCGCTTGCGCTCGTCGGCGTCCTCGGCCTCGAGCCGCTCGAGGACGGCTCGCACGCGCTCGTCCAGCACCGGACGAGATTAACCGAGCGCGCCCGAGCTTCTACGTGATGTCGACCTTGACGATCCCGTGCTCGACGACCACGGGGAACGTGTCGACCGGGACAACGGCCGGAAGGCTGAGCGGCCTGCCCGTGCGCAGGTCGAAGCGCGACCCGTGGCGAGGACAGATGACGACGAGATCCTCGGGTTCCCAGTCGCCCTCGGCAAGCGGGCCGTCGTCGTGCGAGCAGCGGTCCTCGATCGCATAAAGCTCGCCGTCGACGTGGAAGACGCCGACCGAGATCTCGCCGGCGTGGACGATCTTGACCGCGCCCGGCGGTAACTCGTCGAGCGGGCAGACGTCGACGAGCGCCACGTGTTACGAGAACTCGAGCTCGTCGGCGAGCCCGGCCCACTCGTCGGGCAGCGGCGTCCCCTTCGCCCGGTGCAGGGCGACCTTGAGCACGCCGAGGCCGAGCAGCGCGCACTTGAGCCGGATCGGCGTGAGCGGGATTCCGATCTCCTCGAGCAGCTCGTCCTTGGGCAGCGTCGCCACCTCCGTAGCCGAGCGGCCCATGACCATCTCGGTCAGCATCGAGGTCGCCGCCTGGCTGATCGCGCAACCCCGGCCGGAGAACTTCACGTCCTCGATCGTCTCGCCGTCCTCGGCGAGCGAGACGAAGATCGACACCTCGTCGCCGCAAAGCGGGTTCTGGCCCTCGGCCGCCGCGTCGGGCGCCTCGATCACGCCGTGTCCGCGCGGGTTCTTGTAGTGGTCGAGGATGACCTCGCGGTACAGCTGATCGAACTCGCTCATGTACCCGGAGGGTACCTAGCTGAAGACGCTCCGCACCTTGTGCAGCCCGTCCACGAGCCGGTCGATCTCCTCCGGGATCGTGTACAGGTAGAAGCTCGCGCGGTTCGTCGCCGCGACGCCGAGCCGGGCCATCAGCGGCTGGCAGCAGTGGTGCCCGGCCCGGATCGCAAGACCCTCCCAGTCGAGAACCTGCGAGACGTCGTGCGGATGGATGCCCTCGACGTTGAACGAGACGATCCCCGCGCGGCGCTCCGGCGACGGCCCGTAGAGCGTGATCCCCGGCACCTCTGCCAGGCGCTCGAGCGCGTACACGACCAGATCGTGCTCGTGCTGCTCGATCGCCTCGAGGCC
>JBKPFD010000144.1:0-3919 GCA_046729155.1 Actinomycetota bacterium | reverse complement strand
GTGGCTCGTCGGGCACGCGCTCGGGATCACGCGCACCGAGCTCTACGCGGACGGCGCGCGCGAGATCGCGCCGGCCGACGAGGACCGTCTTCGCGAGCTCGTCGCACGGAGGGCGCGGCGCGAGCCACTTGCGTACGTGCTCGGCGAGTGGGGCTTCCGCCGCCTGACGCTCGAGGTCGATCGGCGCGTGCTGATCCCTCGTCCCGAGACCGAGGTTCTCGTCGAGCGCTGCCTCGAGCTGCTCGCCGGAGTTCGCGAGCCGCGCGTGCTCGACGTCGGGGTCGGCTCCGGTGCGATCGCGCTCGCGCTGGCCGACGAGCATCCGACGGCCCACGTCGTCGCCACGGACAACTCGCCCGGGGCGCTCGACCTGGCCGCCGCGAACCGGGCCCGCGCCGGGCTGGAAGATCGCGTCGACCTCGTCGAGGGCGACCTCTTCGCCGGGCTGACGGGCCCGTTCGACCTGGTCGTCTCGAACCCGCCCTACGTCGAGCCGCACGAGCTGCCGACGCTGCAGCCGGAGGTGCGCGACTTCGAGCCGCGCGCCGCGCTCGTCGCGGCAGGCGTGACGGAAGCGCTCGCGCGCAGCGCTCCGGACGTCTTGCGACCCGGCGGCGCGCTCTGTCTCGAGACTGCGGACGGCGCCGCAGCCGATGTCGCGCGCCTACTGATCTCACTCGGGTACGGTGGCGTCACGACGACTGCGGACGTCGCAGGCCGGGACCGGGTGGTGGATGGACGCACGCATCGTTGACGACGCAGTCGAGGGGCTCCAGGAGGGGCGCGCCGTCGTTATCCCGACGGACACGGTGTACGGGCTCTGCGCTTCGCCCGACCGTCCCGAGCCCGTGGAGGCGATGTACCGCCTCAAGGGCCGCGACGCGGGGCAGCCGACGGCGCTGATCGCCTCGAGCGTCGAGAAGCTGCTCGACCTCGTCCCTGAGCTGCGCGGGGAGGCCGAGGTCGCAGTCCAGGCGCTGCTGCCGGGACCGTTCACAGTGGTCGTCCCGAACCCGGCACAGCGCTTTCGCTGGTTGACCGGCACGCGTCCCGAGACGATTGGAGTGCGCGTCCCGGAGCTGAAACGCGGCGCGCTCGCGCTCCTGCAGCGCGTGGGCGCGCTGGCCGCGACGAGCGCGAACCGCGCCGGCGAGCCCGACCCGAGGAGCCTCGAGGATGTCCCGGAGGACATCCGGAGCGCCTGTGCGGCCGTGATAGACGGCGGAGAGCTGCCCGGAGTCCCGTCGACGGTGGTCGACCTGACGGGCTCGCAGCCGGCTGTCCTGCGCGAGGGTGCGGTGCCCGCGGCCAAGGCGCTCGCGCGCCTCGGTCAGGCAGTCGGCTAGCGCCGGCCGCGGCTGACGGTCAGTTTCACGCGCGTGCCGCGGCGGACCCTCGTGCCGGCGCGGGGCCGCTGCGCGACGACCCGTCCACGCCGCCGTGACGAGCGTGCCGTCCGCACCCGGCCGACCGAGCAGCCGGCCCGTCTGACCAGTGTGCGCGCGACCCGGAGCCTGCGCCCCACGACCCTCGGGACGCGGCAGACTCTCGCAGCCGTGCGCGGCAGAACCTGCGTCGGCGGCGGCGGCGGGGGCGGCGTCTGAGCGGCCGGCGGCGGTGGAGGCGGTGGCGGCGGTGGCGGAAGCGGAGGAGGCGGTGGCCGAGGCGGCGGCGGCTGCTTCGGCGGCCGCGGCTGCGGGACGTAGTCGATCCTCAGTCCTTCGACGAGGTTCCGCTCCCAGCACGAGAACTGAGTGAACAGGCCCTGGTCGAACTGGATCCCGGCGCTCGCGAACTCGCCCGGGTAGAACCCCGTGTCGCCGTAGACGACGCTGATCACGCCCGACCCCTCCGCAAGGCGCACCTCGAAGTCGATCACGTCGTTGACTTCTCGCGCGCGCCACTCGATGACGAAGGTGCGGTTCGGTGCCGTCCCCACCGTCCTCGTGAAGACGCCTGTGTCCGCTTGTTCCACCGAGAGGTAGCTCCAGTACGGGAGGAGCGCCGTCTCGAGCCGGGCCGTCGCGAGGCAATCGCCGGCCCAGCTGTAGCTCGGCTGGGTGAACATCAGCGCACCGTGCGAGCTCGCCCAGGCGGACTGGTAGCTCTCGCCGTAGACCGAGACGGGAAACGGAATGGCGATCTGCTGGATGCAGACGTAGCAGTGCAGGCCGATGTCGTCCACGCCTCTGAGCAGCGCCTCTCCGGTTCGCGTCTGCACGGCGTACGTGACCGTCGGCGCCGGCCGCCTGGGTAGCTGCCGGAAGATGCTGAGCGTGCTCTCGCCGGAGTCGGCCATGACGATGTCCGGCCGGCCGTCGCCGCTGACGTCTCCGAGAGCGAGGCTCTCCGGGCTGTTGATCGACGAATCCGGCGCCTCGTAGAGGTCCTCCGCCTCGAACCAGCCGTTGTCGTTCAGGTACACGCCCATCCGGATCCAGCCGGCGTGGAACGTCGCGAGGTCGTTGCGGCCGTCGCCGTCGAGGTCGGCGGCCTCGATCATCTCCGGTATGTCGTACGAGTCGTAGCTCTCGGGCGGGTCGAGCGTGCCGCCGGCGTTCTGCGGATAGACCTTGATCCGAGCGCGGGCGCGGTTCTGCGCGACGGACCCGTTGACATCGAGGCGCCCGTCTCCCGTCACGTCGGCGAGCTCCAGCCCCTCCAGGCCGTAAAAGCCCGGATAGGTGACCGGGGCGCCGAAGACGCCGCCGCCGACCTGCGGGATGACCGCGAGCGTCGGGTCCCACGCGGCGACGACGTCGATCCGGCCGTCAC
Organism: Actinomycetota bacterium; assembly: GCA_046729155.1. Classification (GTDB taxonomy): domain Bacteria; phylum Actinomycetota; class Thermoleophilia; order Gaiellales; family Gaiellaceae; genus VAXT01. The sequence goes on along the minus strand of JBKPFD010000144.1, from coordinate 1,144 downwards.
CGGTGACGTCGCCGAGCTCGAAGTCGAACGCGTAGTGGGAATCGACCGAGGAAACGACCCAGCCGGAGAGCGTGTTTCGCGCCAGCCGCAGCCCGTCCCCGTTCTCGAGGTAGACGAGGTCGTTGCGGCCGTCGCCGTCGACGTCGGCAAGCTCGAGCCACATCGCGCGCGGCGTGTTCGAGAGCAGGTAGGGGCCGTCGAGCGAGCCCGCGGCCTGGAAGTAGAGGTCGATGCCGTTCGCCGTCGCCAGGGCGACGTCGGTCGAGCCGTCGCCGTTCAGGTCGCCGGTGGCGAGGCCCATGAAGTCCGACCAGTAGGCGTGGGTCGGAAGCTTGAGCGGCGGCGCGAGCGTGCCGTCGGCTTGCTGGACGAACAGGAAGAGCTTGAAGTTGTCGGGCTCGCTCTGCCGCCAGGTGGTGCTCAGGAGGACGTCGTTCCGCCCGTCGCCGGTCACGTCCGCGACGGCGACCGAGTTCGGCCGTGAGTAGATGATCGTCCAGTCGTACGGCGCGAACCGCAGCGGGCTGTAGCTCGACGAGGCGGGGGCCGGTGCGGCAAGCGCGACGATCGCGATCAACCCGGCGAGCAGAGACGTACGCCTCGCCGAGTACGATCTTGGCACCCTACGGAAGGACGTGCCCATGGCGGTCGCACACGAGACGCTACAGCACCTTCGAACCGCCGGCCTCGCCGAGATCGACCCCGAGATCGCCGAGCTCCTCGGCCGCGAGCTCGAACGGCAGCGCAGCCAGATCGAGCTGATCGCCTCCGAGAACTTCACGTGGCCGTCGATCCTCGAGGCAGTCGGGTCCGTGCCCACGAACAAGTACGCCGAGGGCTATCCCGGCCGCCGCTACTACGGCGGCTGCGAGGTGATCGACGAGATCGAGCAGACCGCGATCGACCGCGCGAAGGAGCTCTTCGGCGCCGAGCACGCGACCGTGCAGCCGCACGCGGGCGCGCAGACGAACATGGCCGCCTACATGGCCGTCCTCACGCCGGGCGACACGATCCTCTCGCTCGAGCTCTCGCACGGAGGCCACCTCACGCACGGCCTCAAGGTCAACTTCTCGGGGCGCCTCTACACGATCGTCCACTACGGCGTCAGCCGCGAGACGAACGTCGTCGACTACGACCAGGTTCT
>JBKPFD010000143.1:0-6005 GCA_046729155.1 Actinomycetota bacterium | reverse complement strand
GTGCTGAAGTCCTCGCACGCGTTCAACCTGCTCGATGCCCGCGGCGCCGTCTCGGTCACGGAGCGCGCTGCGTACATCGGCCGCGTCCGCAAGCTCGCCCGCCGCTTCGCCCAGCTCTACGTGGGAGCCGATGGCGACGCTCCTGATTGAGATCGGCTGCGAGGAGCTCCCGGCCTCGGCCTGCCGCGAGGCCGAGGGCCAGCTGCCGGGCGTCGCTCAGCGTGTCCTCGGTGTCGCGCCCACACGCGTGCTGGTCACGCCGCGCCGGCTCGCGCTACTCGTCGAGGACGTGCCCGACCGCACGCCGGAGGAGTGGCTGAAGGGGCCGCCCGTGAAGATGAGGGAGCAGGCCGGGGCCGGCTTCGCGAAGCGACACGGGGTGACCGTCGAGGAGCTCCGAGAGCGAGACGGCTTCCTCGGCGTGGAGGTCGCAGGGCAGCCGCTCGCCGAAGTCCTGCCCGAGAACGTGGAGACGATCATCCACGGGCTCGCGTTTTCGAAGACCATGCGCTGGGACGACAGCGGCCTGCGCTTCCCGCGGCCCGTCCGCTGGCGCCTCGCGATGCTCGACGGCGAGACGGTCGTCGGCGAAGCGACGTTCGGACATCGCTTCGCCTCGAGCCGGCTCGACGTGCCGGACGCGTCCGCGTACGTGGAGACGCTCAGAGCCGCGGACGTCGAGCCCGATGCCGAGGAGCGGCGGCGCCAGATCGTGTCCGCACTCGACGGACTCGGAGAGTGGACCGACCCGAACGGCGTGCTCGCCGAGGTCGTCTACCTGGTCGAGAAGCCCCTCGTCATCGCGGGCGAGTTCGACGCGCGCTACCTGCAGCTGCCGCGCCGGGTGATCGAGACGACGATCCAGCACCACATCCGCGCGTTCCCGCTCGGCGAGAACCGGTTCGCGTTCGTCGCGAACGCCGGCGACCCGGACGTCGTGCGCAGCGGCGTCGAGAACGTCGTCGAGGGACGGCTCGAGGACGCGTCCTTCACGTTCGAGCGGGACGTGAAAGTCGGGATCGACGGGCTCGCAGAGCGCCTCGGCGCGATCACGTTCTTTGCGGGTGCCGGGACCTACGCGGACAAGGCGGAGCGGATCTCGAAGGTCGTCGAGACGCTCGGCGGCGGTGAGGCAGCGCTCGAGGCGGCCCGGCTCGCCAAGGCCGACCAGGCGTCGGAGCTCGTGCGCGAGTTTCCGGAGCTCGAGGGCAATGTGGGCGCTGAGTACGCGCAGCTGGCGGGCTACCCGGAGGCGGTCTGCGCAGCGGTGGAGGAGCAGTACCTCCCCGACGGGGCCGATGCGCCGCTGCCACACACGGAAGCGGGGCGCGTGCTTTCCGCCGCGGACAAGATCGACACGCTCAACGTCTCGTTCGGCCTGGGACACCGACCGAGCGGCTCGCGCGACCCGTACGGGCTGCGCCGCGCTGCGATCGGCCTCTGCAGGCTCGCAACCGAGGCGAACCTGAACATCCCGCGCGCGGTGCTCGAGCCCGAGGTGCGGGGCTTCGTCGAAGAGCGGCTCGAGGGCCTCGTCGATGTGCCCGTCGAGAACGTGCGTGCGGCGCGGCGGTCAGGCGTGCGCGATCTCGGCTCGGTTGCGCGGCTGGCGCAGGCGCTCGCCGGGCTCCCCGACGAGCGCTTCGGCCCGATTCACACGGCGTACACGCGCGCGAGCCGCCTCGCCGAGAAGGAAGAGGGAGCTGCCGCCCAGCTCGACGCGGCGCTGCTCGTGGAGCCGGCCGAGGTCGACGTCGCCGAGGCGATCGCGCAGCTCGACTCGCAGCTCGAGACGGCACTCGAGGCAGGCGACTACGGCGCGGCAGTGGCGGCCGCGGCGGAGCTCGGGCCGACCCTCGACCGCTTCTTCGAGGAGGTGCTCGTGATGGCCGAGGACAAGGCCGTGCGCGCGAACAGGCTGCGGTTGCTGCTCAACGTGCGCGACACGCTCGGCAAGCTGGGCGAGCTCTCGCAGATCCCGCGCGCCTAGAACTCGGACCAGGCGTCCATGTCCTCGGCGACGCCGAGGTACAGCTCGAGCTCCGGCGGGAGCAGCTCGGGGAAGAGCGCGTATGCCGTCAGCCGTGCGTGTCCCTCGACGAGCACGACGCGGGCATGGTCGGGCTTCGTCGCGGCGATCAGCTCGGGCGGCCGGTTCGTCGCAGCGAGCGTGCCGGCGATCTCGGCGTGCTCGTCCACCGTGACGCCCTCGATCTCGCCGCGTCGAATGCGCTCGGCGGCGACGACGGCGCTGCGCGTTCCGTCCGAGACGACGTTCCACCAGTCCCAATTGATGTAGCGAATGGCAAGCACCTCTCCTGGGGGAAGAGCGGCGCGGCACCAGTCGACGTGCTCGGGAAAGCCCTCGAAGAGGCCTTCACGCCGCTCGAACGCGCGATGCTCGTCGAGCAGCCGGCGCCTGTAGGCACTCTGCTCCGAGTCCGTCAGGTCGGGACGCTCGAGCACCTCGACCCCGACGCCGTCGCGCTCGAGCATGCCTCGTAGCTTCTCGCCGTACCGGCCCGAGCCGAGCTCGGCACGGAGGAAGGCGGCGATGACCTCGTCCTCGGTGACCGGCCCGATGATCCTCAGCTCATTGGCCCCGGCTCTCCGGGTCAACCCCCGCGAAGGTGAGGAAGTCGACCATCCTGAACTCTCCGCTACGAGTCGGAAGGGTCGGGCGCCAGGTCGGCTGCACCGTGAGGAACGAAGCCGGATCGAGCTGCAGGAGCCCGATGATGACCTCGGCGACGATCGTGCTCCCCACGGGCCCGAGGTGCAGCCCGTCCGCCGTCAGCTCCGCTTCCTTGAGGACGTAGAACCAGAGCGGCGTGCTCCGGTCGAGGCCGAGGCCGAACTGTGCGAGCTCCTGGAGATCGCTCGGGAGTAGTCGGTCGACGCCGATCTCGTCGGCAATCGCCTGGCCCGAGGGGAGCCCCCACGTGACATGGCGCAAGAGGTTCCGCTGCGGGAGGGCGGTCGGCTCGCCTTCGGGGCCGGCGATCGCGCTTGCGGGCAGCTGGAAGAGCGGGGTCGAGATGCGCGTGTCGATCCGCTTGTTCGGCTTGACTTCGGCGTCGAAGGCGAAGAACGTCTGCCAGCCGATGAACCGCCGCGGCGCGCGGCTGCCTCCAGTGAGGTCGTCAGGGTCGGGCTGACCGAACTGGGCTGGTTCGAAGATCATCGCGAAGAACGGCCCGCCGGCGTCTCCGGCGAGGTTCGCGCGGTACGAAGGGCGCACCATGCTGTGACCGAAGCGGTACGCCGCCCCCTGGAACTCGACGGGGATGAACGCCTCGCCCTGCGGGCGGTAGAAGCGCCGGCCTGCGGACAGGATCCCGTCGACCGTGCTCTGGCCCACGAAGAGCGGCAGGAACTCGTGGAGGATCAGCCAGTGGTAGTGCCAGGTCAGCAGGCGCCGCGCGCGGGCGAAGACCTCGTCCGGGTCGGAGTACCCCTGGCTGCGCACCTCGTCGACCGCGTTGTTGTGGAAGAGCAGGAACGCCGCGTGCAGCCCGGCGATAACCAGGTTCTCGTCGTTCCGCGGATCGCCGATGATCGCGGTGTCGTCCGCCGTGCGCGGCAGGTCCTCGAACAGACCGCCGTTCTCGACTCTGAGCTTGACCGCGTCGGCCGGCTCGTAGAGGTGCGGGCTGACCGTAGGCCCGCCGCCGTAGACCGAGTCGATGTCGAACGAGGGCGTCCGCGAGTTGGGGGCGCCCTGCGGAGCGGTCGGCCGCGCCAGCCGCGAGGTCGTGTCGAAGGTCATGTCGTGGTCCATGAACTGGCCCATGAACGTGGTGCCCGCAGTGTGGGTCGGGTTGTTGCGGTTGTTCAGGCTCAGGGCGGGATCGACGATCAGGTCGACCGGCCCGCGGTCGAGCGCGTCGTGCGCGTCGAGCATTCCTCCGGGACGGCCGATTTCGCGGAGCGCCGCGCGCAAACGCGACGAGTTCTCGGCGAACGGCGGGAGATCGCCGAACATCCGCCCGAAGCGATCCGCGCGCGTGCGGTCGGCGTAGGCAAGCTCAGGGTTGGAGAGGACGCCGGAGCCGACGGCGACGGCTCCGGCGGCTCCAACACCGACCTTGCCCAGAAAACGTCGTCTGGTCAGCTTGGGCGGGCTCTGCTCAGGCATGGCGGAAGACAATTCCCGACCTCCTTGCCGCAGGTCCGTGGGTTTCGCTCGACCCTAGAACTCGGCCGGAAACCGCACAAGGGGCGGTACGCTGGCGTCGATGGCGAAGCAGCCGGTGGAGCTCCACGTCGTCTCCGACTCGACGGGGGAGACGGCCACGCGACTGGTGCACGCGCTCGAGGCGCAGTTCCCCGACCAGCCGTTCGAGGAGGTGCGCCACCCGCAGGTGGAGACAGTCGAGCATCTCGAGCTCGCCGTCAAACGCGCGCGCGGCCGGCCGGCGGTCGTCGTCTACACGCTCGTCGAGCCCGAGCTGCGCGAGGAGATGCGCCGGCTCTGCCGTCGCGCACCGCTCCACTACTGCGATCTGCTCGGCCATCCGATCGAGGCCGTGGCCAAGGTCTCCGGAGTGGCCGCGAGGATGGAGCGCGGCTCCCGCCACCCGCTCGACGAGTCCTACTTCAAGCGCATGGAGGCGATCGAGTTCGCGGTCAAGTACGACGACGGCATGGGCGGCGGGCTCCAGGATGCGGACGTCGTCCTCGTCGGCGTCTCCCGGACGTCGAAGACGCCGCTCTCGATGTACCTGGGTTACCTCGGCTGGAAGGCGGCGAACGTGCCGATCGTGAAGGGGATCGGGCCGCCGAAGGAGCTCTTCGACATCGAGCCCGCGAAGATCGTCGGCCTGACGATCGACGCGAAGCGCCTAGAGGAGATCCGCCGCGACCGCGCCCGGCGGATGGGCGGCTCGAACCACAAGTACGCGAAGCTGCTCGAGATCTACGACGAGCTCGAGGAGGCGGAAGCCGTCCACCGCCGTCTGGGCTGTCCGGTGATCGACACGACGGAGCTCTCGATCGAGGAGACCGCGGCGCGTGTGATCCGCATGGTCGAGCAGCGGCGCACCGAGCTCGCAGCTTCCTAAACAAACAGGCGCTCGGCCAGACTCTTGTCAGAGTGAGGCCTAAAGGCGCCACGCCCGCACAGCTCGAGGCGCTGTACCGAGAGCGATTCGAGTCGTTCGCGCGCGTCGCGTCGGCGATCTGCCGCGACCTCGACCGCGGCCGGGATGCCGTGCAGACGGGGTTCGCCGCGGCCGTCCGGATGCGGAGGTCTTCAGAGGTACAGGATCGCTCGAAGGCTGGGTCTGGACGATCGTTGTCAACGAGGCGCGGCGGTTGGCTCGTGAGCGGAGCGACGCGCCCCTCGAGCTCGTAAACCAGACGGCTGCGAACGGTCAGGGAGAGGATCCCCTCGGGGTCGCCGCATTGATCTCGACGCTCCCTGGCCGCCAGCGCGAAGTCCTGTTCCTTCGCTACTACGCGGATCTCGAGTACCAGACGATCGCCGATGTGCTCGAGATCGAGGTCGGAACTGTCTCGGCAACCCTGGCCGCAGCCCACAAAGCGCTCCGCATGAGGTTCGAGGAGGCCCGGCCATGATGGACGTCGACGACGCACTGCGGCGCGAGTTGCAGCGGATCGTGCCGGTCGACGCACGCGGCGACTGGGGTGAGGTGGTTGTGCGTTCCGGACTGAAGCGGGAGCGCGCACGCCGCCGGTGGGCAATCGCAGCCGTGGCGGCCGTGGCGGCCGTGGTCGTTGGACTTGCTACTCCACTCGGGGCGGCCATCGGTCGCGGCCTCGACGACTTCTCGGCCTGGCTCTCGGGAGAGCCCGGCACTCCGGCCGCGGAGGGGGAGCAGCAGGCGTTCGAAGCCGCCGAAGCTCGCACCTGGCTCCGGTTTCCGCAGGGAACCCGGCTCCGCCACCTGCTCACGACGAAGGCGGGAGCGGAAACCGTTGAACTCCTGGGTTTCCGTTCCGGCTCGACGCTGTGCCTGCGGCTCAGCATCACGGGCGACCTG
>JBKPFD010000142.1:0-3019 GCA_046729155.1 Actinomycetota bacterium | reverse complement strand
CGTGCTCGGCGACGAGATCCTCGTCATCGGCGGCGAGGACGCGCACAGGGCCCATCGCGAGGTCGAGGCGTACGACGTCCGGCGCGACCGCTGGCGGACGCTCGACCCGATGCCGACGGCCCGGCACGGGATCCAGGCGGTCGTCTGCGGCGGCGCCGTCTACATCGCCGCAGGCGGCCGGACGCAGGGCGGCGAGAACCCCTCGGACGTTCAGGAGGCGTACTTCCCGGCCGGCGCGCAGGGGTGCGGCCGCGCGGCCGGCGCCACGAGCAGCGCGACGCAGCCGAGATTCGAGAAGCGGGTCGTCGACGGGACGTCGTCGGACAACCCGACTGTGCTGCAGTTCGGCCCGGACGGCCGTCTCTACGTCGCCCAGCAGAGCGGGATCATCAAGGCCTACGACGTCGTGCGGGAGGACGGGCGGTTCAACGTCGCCGAGACCGAGACGATCGAGTCGATCCGCTGGATCCCGAACCATGACGACGACGGCAGCTCGGTTTCCGATCTGCGGTCCCTCCTGCGCTCGGTCGGCGACCGGCTAGGGCTCTGAGCGCGGCCGCAGCTGCGGGAAGAGGATCGTGTCGCGGACGTTGTCGCTGCCGGTCAGCACCATCGCGAGCCGGTCGATGCCGAGCCCGAGCCCGCCGGTGGGCGGCATGCCGTACGAGAGCGCCTCGACGTAGTCGGGATCCCCGGGCTCGCCGCCCGCCTGTTGCGCCTGCTGTGCGAACCGCTCCGCCTGCTCGTCGGCGTCGTTGATCTCCGTGAACGCATTGCCGAGCTCCATGCCGCCGACGAAGTACTCGAAGCGCTCGACGATCTGCGGGTCGTCCTCCGTCGCGCGCGCGAACGGGGAGAGCTCAACCGGGTAGTCGTGGAGGATCGTCGGCTCGATCAGCTCCGGCTCGACGAAGTTGGTGAGCGCGTGGTCGACGAGGTGCGCCCACGTCTCGTCGGCCTTCGTGTCGACGCCCCGCTGCTCTAGGCGTCCGCGGAGGTCGGCCTCGTCGCGCGTCCAGAGCCCGCGCTCGTCGAGCGCCCCGAGGAGCTTCAGGCGGCGCCACGGAGGGGCGAGGTCGACGTCGTGCCCGCGGAAGGTCACCTTCGTCGTCCCGATCGTCTCGCGGGCGACCGTGGCGACGAGCTGCTCGATGCGGGCCATCGTGTCGTTGTAGTCCGCATAGGCCTCGTACCACTCGACCATCGTGAACTCGGGCGCGTGCTTGTAGGACACGCTCTCGTTGCGGAAGTCGCGGCCGAGCTCGTAGACCCGCTCGAGGCCGCCGACGATGAGGCGCTTGAGGTAGAGCTCGGTGGCGATCCGCAGGTAGAGATCGACATCGAGCTCGTTCGAATGCGTCACGAACGGCTCCGAGAAGGCGCCCCCGTAGCGCGGCGGGAGCACCGGGGTCTCGACCTCGATGAACCCCTCTTCGTCGAGGTACCGGCGGATCGTCGTGACCATGCGGGCGCGTAGCTCGAAGTCCGCCCGCGTCTGCTCGTTCATGAGCAGGTCGAGGTAGCGGCGGCGATAGCGAGCCTCGACGTCGGTCAGCCCGTGGAACGTGTCAGGGAGCGGCCGCTTGTTCTTCGCGAGCAGCTGCGCCTCGTCGACGGCCAGCGACGGCTCGCCGCGCTTCGTTCTCGCCGGGATGCCGGTCACGCCGACGAGGTCGCCGAGGTCGAGGTCGACGGGCCCAGCGCGTGCCTCCTCCCAGAGCAGCTGGATGCGCCCCGAGCGGTCGACGAGGTCGAGGAAGACGAGCTTCCCCATGTCCCTGCGGGCCATGATGCGCCCCGCGAGGCGTTTTGGCTCGCCGCCTTCGCTACCCGGTTCGAGCCGTTCGGCCTCCGCGCGGGCCGCGGCGATTTCGTCCCTGTCGGGAAAGCGCTTCGGCGCAGCCATAGCGCGCGAGTCTATTCGGGCGGCTCGGCGCCCAGTCGCGCGCTAGGCAGCTTTGATATCGATGATTTTGTACTTGAGCGCTTTGCCGCGAGGCGTCGTGACCTCGACGGTCTCGCCCTTCTTGCGGCCGATGATCGCGCGGCCGACCGGCGACTCGTTCGAGAGCTTCCGCTCGGCCGGGTTCGCCTCGGCGGAGCCGACGATGTGGTACTCGACCGTCTCCTTCGCGGCCACGTCGCGCAGCTTCACGTGCGAGCCGATCGAGACGACGTCCTTCGTGATCTCCTTCTTCGAGATCACGCGCGCGGACAGGAGCCGCTCTTCGAGCATCGCGATGCGGTGCTCGAGCAGGGCCTGCTCGTTCTTGGCGTCGTCGTACTCCGAGTTCTCCTGGATGTCGCCGAACTCGCGCGCCACGCGAATGCGATCGGCGACCTCCCGGCGCTTCGCGCTGGAGAGATACTCGATCTCTTCCTTCAGCTTCTTGTAGCCCTCGGGTGTGAGGATCACTTCCTTCACAACCGCCTCCTCAAGGAAAAAACGGCGGCGCAGAGGCGCCGTCGCGAGCGGGCATGGTAGCTGCACCGCCGGTCGGCGTCAAACCGGCCTGGAAGCTACGATTTCGCGTCCTATGCAGGTAGATCTGCACCAGTCCTGGAGCATCGGCCCGGTCGCGATTCCGACTCGGCTCGTCCTCGCTCCGATGGCGGGCGTGAGCGTCCAGGCCTTTCGCCGCCAGGGCCGCCGCTACGGCGCCGGCCTCGTCTGCTCGGAGATGGTCAGCTGCGCCGGATTGCAGCACGGGAACGAGCGGACGCTCGGCTACCTGCGCATCGCGGCCGACGAGCATCCGCTCGCCGTCCAGATCTTCGGCTCCGAGCCCGAGGCGATGGCGGAGGCGGCTCGCATGGTCGAGGCGGCCGGGGCCGATCTCGTGGACATCAACTTCGGGTGCCCGGTGCGCAAGGTGACGAAGACCGGCGCGGGCGCGACGCTGCTCGACGACCCGGACCGCGCGTCCGCGATCGTCGACGCCGTCGCAACCGCCGTTTCGCTCCCCGTATCCGTGAAGATGCGTCGGGGGCTCGCCAACGGCTCGCGGACCTGCCTCGA
>JBKPFD010000141.1:0-2468 GCA_046729155.1 Actinomycetota bacterium | reverse complement strand
GGGCGATCTCGCTCAGCGTCGCGAAGGACTCGCCGTCCGTTCGCCTCTACGAGCGGTACGGCTTCAGCAGGGTTGATGAGCGCGACGGCGCGATCACGATGCGCGCCGAGCTGAGCTGAGCCTCGCTCGCTAGGATCGGCGCATGGAGTGTGATGTCGCCGTCCTCGGCGGCGGTCCGGGCGGCTACACCGCCGCGATCCGCGCCGCGCAGCTGGGCGCCAAGACCGTCTGCATCGAGAAGGAGCCGGAGCTCGGCGGGACGTGCCTGCGCATTGGCTGCATCCCGACGAAGGCCTGGGTGCAGACCGCGTTCGCGATCAAGGAGGCCGAGGAGACCTTCGCGAAGCTCGGCGTCCGCGTCGGGGAGCCGCAGCTCGACTTCGCGACCGCAAACGACTGGAAAGCGCAGGTCGTCAAGCAGATGACCCAGGGCGTCGCCGGCCTCTTCAAGGCGAACGGCGTCGAGTGGGTGAAAGGCACCGGCCGCTTCAAGGACGCGAACACGATCGCCGTCGAGGGCGGGGAGGACGTCTCCTTCCGTTCGGCCGTGATCGCGACCGGCTCGTTCCCGCTACGGCCGCCGATCGAGGGGCTCGACTCGGCGCGCTGCGTCGACTCGACCGGGCTGCTCGCCCAGAGCGAAGTGCCGCGGCGGCTCGTCGTCCTCGGCGGCGGGATCATCGGCTGCGAGTTCGCGTCGATCTTCCAGCGCTTCGGGTCCGAGGTGACGGTCATCGAGATGCTGCCGCAGCTGATCCCGATGGAGGACGACGACGCGTCCGCGGAGCTCGCGAAGCAGTTCGGGCGGCGCGGAATCACGCTCCACCTCGAGAAGCAGTGCACGAAGGTCGAAGAGACCGGCGACGGGCTGCGCGTGTACTTCGGGGACGGCGAAACGGTCGATGCCGACCTGATGCTCGTCGCGGTCGGCCGCGGGCCGCTCGTCGAGGGGCTCGGTCTGGAGGAGATCGGCATCGAGCTCGACCGCCGCAAGGGCATCGCCGCCGACGAGCACCGGCGGACGACCGTGCCGCACATCTACGCCGTCGGCGACTGCGCCGGCTACTGGCAGCTGGCGCACACAGCGTTCCGCGAGGGCGAGGTCGCGGCCGAGAACGCGATGGGGCACGAGGCCGTCGTCGACAACCGCGGCGTTCCGCGGCCGATCTACACGGATCCCGAGATCGCCGGCGTTGGGCTGACGGAGGCGGAGGCGCGCGAGCAGTACGGCGACGACGTCGCGACCGGAATGTTCCCGTGGGTCGCCAACGCGCGCGCGCTGATGCAGAACGAGACCGTCGGGTGGGTGAAGTCGATCCACGAGACGCGCTACGGCGAGCTGCTCGGGGTCGTCATGGTCGGGCCGCACGTGACCGACCTGATCGAGGCCGGCGTCGTCGCCCTCGATGCGGAGGCGACGGTCGAAACGGTCGCCGACGGGATGGCGGCGCACCCGACGCTGTCGGAGGCGGTCAAGGAGGCCGGGCTCGTGGCGCTCGGTCGAGCGATCCACCTGCCGCCGAAGCGGCGCGCCGCGGCGAAGGCCTAGGCAGACGTCGCGCCGCCGCGAGGGACGAGCCTGTCCGAGGGCTCTCGGGTCGATACGCCGCCTTTGAATCGGTACCGCCGACCTCCTCCCCGCCACGAGCGTAGGCGATAAATCCGCGCCCGTGGGTGCCGGAAGGGCGCCAAAACACGCCCCTCGGCCGAGCGACGCGGTGGCCTCAGGAACGCCGGTACGGACTCAGCCCTCCGGCTGCAGCGGAACCCGAACCGGCGTTTTGCCGTTTCCTCGCAGGAGAACCGGTTATAAGAGAACGCAAGCTTCGGCACGAAGGAGCGTCTAGAGAGACGTGACCCCTTTGCTCGCGCAACGTCCGCGGGTCGACCGTGCATTCGAACGGCTCTATCGGAAGCACGTCCGGGCCGTGTACCGCTACACCCTCGCGGTCCTCCACAACGAGGCCGACGCGGAAGACGCGACTCAGATCACGTTCATGAGCGCGTATCGCGCCTTCGCCCGTGGAGAGCGCCCCGAACGCGCGCACAACTGGCTGATCAAGATCGCGCACAACGTCTGCCGTCAGCGCTTCCGCGAGGCTGCGCGTCGGCCGCAGGAGGTGGCGCTGGCGCGCGAGGACATCTTCGCGGCGCCCGAGCCCGACACCGACGTTCCGAGCGCCGACGAGATCCGCCGTGCGCTCGGCTTCTTGAGCTTCAATCAGCGGGCGGCGCTCGTCATGCGCGAGCTCGAGGGCCGCTCGTACGCTGAGATCGGCGAGATCCTCTCCCTATCCGGCTCCGCTGTCGAGACGCTCCTCTTCCGGGCCCGCCGTGCGCTTCGCGAGCAGCTGAGCGAGGGTCTGACCTGCGAGCAAGCCGAGCAGACGCTTGCGCTGCTGCACCAGGGGCGCCTCTCGACCGCCGAGCGCGGTCCTCTTCGCGCCCACCTGCGCGAGTGCAAAGAC
>JBKPFD010000140.1:0-2629 GCA_046729155.1 Actinomycetota bacterium | reverse complement strand
GATCGGCCTGGAGGCGACGATCTGGATTGGCGCGCTCGGCGCGCTGCTGGGCGTTTTCTGGCTCACGCTGTCGCCGATTCCGCGTCTGCGCACGGTGACCGAGGCCGTCTGATGGAGACGTCGGTCCTCCGCAGCGGGCCGCTCCGCGCGCTCCTCGCCGCCGAGGTCATCTCGACGACGGGCATGCAGATGACGTGGCTCGCGCTGCCGTGGTTCGTGCTCACGACGACCGGCTCACCGGCGCAGATGACGGGTGTGATGGCCGCGGAGCTGCTCGGGTTCGCCGTTGCCGGTTTGCCCGCGGGGCCGCTCATCCAGCGGCTCGGTGCGCGCACGACGATGCTGTGGGGAGACGCGACCCGCGCTCCGCTGATGCTGCTCGTGCCGGTCCTTCACTGGACGGGGCACCTGCACTACACGGCGGTCGCCCTCCTCGCGCTCCTGCTCGGGGTCGTCGGCGCGCCCTACTTCACGGCGCAGAGGCTGATGGTGCCCGAGCTCCTCGGCGAGGACGAGAGCATCATCAGCCAGGCCCAGGCGCTTTTCCAGGCCGCGATCCGAGCGACGCTGCTCCTGGGCCCTCCGCTCGGCGGCGTCCTCATCGGCGTGCTCGATGCCTCCAGCGTCCTCGTCGTCGATGCTGCGACCTACGTCGTCTCGTTCGCGCTCGTCGCTCTGTTCGTGCCGGGCCGCCCCTCGCACCCGGAGACCGAAGAGTTCCGCGGCATCCTCGCCGGCGTGCGCTTCCTGGTGCGGGACCCGCTCCTGCGCGTCTGGATTCCGCTCTTCGTCATCGGCGACGCGGGGTGGCAGGCATTCTTCGCCGCCGTGCCCGTGCTGACCGTCGAGCGCTTCGGAGCCGATGCGAAGGTCGCCGGCGCGCTCTTCGCAGCCTTCGGCGCCGGCGCCCTGCTCGGGAACTTCGCCTCCTATCGCTTCCTCGCGCCGCGGATCGAGGGGTTGCGGCTGATCGCGCTGTCGGTCCCGTTCCAGGCAGCGCCGCTGTGGCTGCTGACGCTCGACGTCGGTGCGCCGGTCATGTTCGGCGCAGTGCTCGCGAGCGGCATCGCCAACGGCATCTGCAACCCCTCGATCCACGCGATCTGGACGCTGCGGCTGCCGCTGCCCGTGCGCGCGAAGGCGATGGCGGCCTCCAGCACGATCTGGGGGCTCGGCCTGCCGCTCGGGCTCGTCGTCGCGGGCCCGATCATGTCGCTGTTCGGCGCAGAGCCCGTGCTGATCGGATTCGCCGCCGTGCAGACCGTTTGCATGCTCGGTGTGGCGGCGGCGTCGATCGGCAGCCCCGGTCGGGCGGTCCGCGAAGTGCCCGAGCCGTCGACCTAGTCCGCCGCGGCTTCTGCGAGCAGTCCGAGCTCGTGGGCCTTGTTCGTCGCTTCGGTCCGCGAGCGGCAATCGAGCTTGGCGAGCACGTGCCGGACGTGCATGTCGACCGTGCGCGGACTGAGGAAGAGCTCGCGTGCGATCTCGCGATTCGTTCGTCCCACGGCGACGAAGCGCAGGACCTCGAGCTCTCGTCAAGACAGCATCAGCAGGATTGCCCTATTTTCGGCCCCCGAGTTTTCGGTCTACTCCTGCTCGAGACTGTTCGCTTTCGCGCAGAGCGCCGTGAAGGCGGCCTGGAGGAAGTCGTTCGCCGCGGACGCCCCGAGGCTCCAGACGAGCAATCGGCCGAAACGGGGCGTGAGCACCTGCGTTGCAGCCAGACCGGCGGCCGACCAGGTGCCCAGGCAGCGCGTGCAGGTGACGAGCTCGCCGAGGGCACGCTGGAGGCCCTCGCCCGCAGGCTGCTCCTCTTCGCCGCGCTCGGCCTCGCCCTCGACGAACGGCTGGCGGACGAAGCTCGCGATACGCTCACGCGAGAGCGTCCGCGAGGCCTTGAACGTCGCCGCCGACAAAGCGATCAGGTCGAGGGCGGTGCCGGGCGGCGAGCGGCGCGCGAGCGTCGCGACGGCTCCGAGGCCGGCGAAGAAGCCACCGACGATCGCGGCGTACGCCTCGTAGGGCGGTCGGTCAGGATCGCGAGACACGCTCGCTACCCTTCCCCGAAATGGCGCAGTTGAAGACATCCGACGCCTACAAGCCGACCGGCGACCAGCCGCAGGCGATCGCGGAGCTCGCCGAGAGCATCGAGTCCGGCGAGCGCTTCCAGACGTTGCTCGGCGCGACCGGCACCGGCAAGACGGCGACGATGGCCTGGATCATGGAGCAGGTCCAGCGGCCCGCGCTGGTGATCGCGCACAACAAGACGCTCGCAGCGCAGCTGTGCAACGAGTTCCGCGAGTTCTTCCCCCAGAACGCGGTCGAGTACTTCGTCTCGTACTACGACTACTACCAGCCCGAAGCGTACGTGCCCCAGGCCGACCTCTACATCGAGAAGGACTCATCGCAGAACGACGACATCGCGCGCCTGCGCCTGGCCGCGACCTCGGCGCTCTTCACGCGCCGCGACGTGGTCGTCGTCGCATCCGTCTCGTGCATCTACGGCCTCGGCTCGCCGGAGGAGTGGCGCGAGCGCGTGCTCATCCTCGAGGTGGGGGAGGAGCACGACCGCGACCTCGTCCTGCGCAAGCTGATCGACAGCCAGTACTCGCGGAACGACTCGGTGCTC
>JBKPFD010000139.1:0-2878 GCA_046729155.1 Actinomycetota bacterium | reverse complement strand
GTCGAGCGGTGGCCCTTGAACAGCCAGCCCCGGCGGTGCACTTCCTCGAGGAACCGCCAGATGTACTCGATGTTCGTGTCCGAGAAGGTGTAGTAGTCGTTGTCCCAGTCCATCCACATCCCGAGCCGGCGCGACTGGTCGGTGATCACCTCCGCGAACTTCGCGACGCGCTCGATGCACCGGTCGGCGAACTCCGCGATGCCGTACTCCTCGATCTCACGCTTCGAGTTGAGGCCGAGCGACCGCTCGACCTCGACCTCCACGTGGAGCCCCTGGCAGTCGAAGCCGTTCTGGTAGCGCTGGTCGAAGCCGCGGAGAGCCTTGTAGCGCTGGAACACGTCTTTCAGCGTTCGGCCCCAGGCGTGGTGGACACCCATCGGATTGTTCGCCGTGATCGGCCCGTCGATGAAGCTGAAGCGCTCACCGCCGCGGTTCTGCTCGCGGACGGCGTCGAAGATGCGGCGCTCGTCCCACCACGCGAGCACGTCCCGCTCGAGGGCGGGATAGTCGGGGACAGGCGGCAGCGGCTCGAACGCGTGGTCCATGAGGCGATTCTAGATTTCAGGCATGCCCGTTCTCGCGCGCGAGTACGAAGGCGACGCAGACCTTCGCCGGATGCAGGAGCTGGCCGCGGAATGCTGGCGGCTCGAAGGGCCGTTCGTCGACGCGCACGTCGGCGACCTCCCGTGGCGGATGTACCAGCACCTCGACAAGCTCAGCGAGGTGCGTGTCGACCTGTGGCTCGACGAGGTCGAGCGAGTGCGGGCCTGGGCATGGCTCTGGCAGACGAGAGGCGAGCTCGACTTCCAGCTGCACCCAGAGTCGCGCGAGCTGCTCGGCGAGGTGCTCGAGTGGTTCGAGTCGGCAGCGGAGCCGAGCGACGAGGGCGACGTCATGGCGTGGGCGCTCGAGGCGCACGAGGAGACCGTGGCCGCGCTCGAGGCTGCCGGCTACGAGCTCGACGGCGCGAGCTGGTACGAGCACATGGTCGTGTCGCTCGACGAGGCGCTCACCGAGGCGCACGTGCCGGAGGGATACGAGCTGCGCACGGTGCGCGGTGACGAGGACGTCGAGCGGCGCGTGGCCGTGCATCGCGCCGCGTTCGCGCCGTCACGCGTCGTCCCGGAGAGCTACCGGCGCGTGATGCAGGCCTGGCCGTACCGTCCGGAGCTCGACCAGGTCGCCGTCGCGCCCGACGGCTCGTTCGCCGCGTTCTGCCTCTGCTGGCTCGATGAGGAGAACCTGGTCGGCAACCTCGAGCCGGTCGGCACGCACCCCGACCATCGCCGTCGGGGCCTCGCGCGCGCGGTGTCGCTGGCCGGGCTGCGCTCCCTGCGGACGGCCGGAGCGGAGACGGCGCTCGTCTACTCGGTCGGAGGGAGCCACACGACGCAGCTCTACGAGTCCGTCGGCTTCACTTCGCGCAGCCGGCACCTCGCCTTCCGCAAGCGGCTGCGGGAATCTTCGCGTGACGTCAGGCGTTAGTTGTTGTATTCCGGGGGAAAGAACCCCCCTGACGTCGTCATCGAAAGGAACCGCATGGCAAGCGCAGTGACCGAATCGACCTTCGAGCAGGAAGTCCTCCAGTCCGAGAAGCCCGTCATCGTCGACTTCTGGGCGGAGTGGTGCGGCCCCTGCCACGCGGTGGCGCCCGTCCTCGACAAGATCGTGGAGGAGCGTGGCGAGGAACTGAAGCTCGTCAAGGTCAACATCGACGAGGAGCCGGAGATCGCGACGCGCTACGGCATCGCGTCGATCCCGACGATGATCCTCTTCAAGAACGGCGAGCCTGTCGCCGCTGCGATCGGAGCGCAGCCGAAGAGCGCGCTCGAGAAGTCCCTCGGCCTCGTCGCCGACGGGAACTAGCCGCCCTCCTCGGCCTCCTGCTTCTCCGGAGTCGGTGCCGGCGCGACTGCACGCCTCGTCGGCTCCTCGACGAGATTCAGCACGCGCATCCCGTGCACGAACACGTTCGCGCCGCCGAGCCAGCCCCCGAGCGTCAATAGGCCGAATGCGATCAGCGTCAGCACGAGTGAGCCGCCGCTGATCTCCCGGTCGACGTAGTCACCATGGCCGGCTCCCGCGGCGACCGCGAAGACGACCGTCGCGGTCACCATCGCCGCGAGGTGCAGCGTGGCCGTGCGCCAGAGCGGCGTTCCCCGCGAGATTTCGAGCCATTCGGCGAAGCCCGTGAGGGCGGTCGGCACGGTGATCACGAGACCGGTGATCAGCGCGAGCCACCAGGCGGTGGCCGTGTTGTCCTCGCTCACTCCGAGCCTCGAGAGGACGGCCATCACCGTCGCGAACGTGTACGCCCCGATCGTCGCGTCGGTCAGCGGCGGATGGAGTGGGTGCCCCGGGAAGCCCTTCCAGAGGTAGCTGAGCTTCATCGCGCCGTGTGGGCCTCGACTCCGTCCAGGAGCGTCCAGTTGCCGCGCAGCGCGTCCTCCGCGAGCGCAGCGAGCTCTTCGACGTCGTCGGGCGAAGCGTGCGCAGCGAGGAGCCGGCGCGCCGACGCCGCGTGCTCGTGGTCGAGCTTCGAATGGAGCGCGAAGTACTCGGCCGCCGGGTGGTCACCGTCCACGCCGTAATGGTCTGAGAGGCCCTCGAGCTTCGCCTCCGAGACCTCCGGCTGCCCGGCCTCGACGGCGTACAGAACCGCGAGCGCGCCGAGCGGATCCTCCGGCGCCGTCCAGGCACCCACGCACGCGGCGGTCTCCGCGCTCGGCTCGCGGCCCGTGTCGGCGTCGAGCTCGGCGGCGAAGGTGTCCCAGAGGTCGACGTGCTCGGCCTCCTCGCGCGCGTGCTCCGAGCCTTCGAGTGCGTCCGCCTTCGCGGCCGTGTTCGCAAGCGCGACGACGGCGTGGCGGTACTCGCC
>JBKPFD010000138.1:0-5116 GCA_046729155.1 Actinomycetota bacterium | reverse complement strand
CCGGGCCGGAGCGAGCCCTCCGGAAGAAGGATCTCGTGTCCCGGCGTCATCGTCACGAGCAGGTCGGCGGCGAGCGCCTCGTCCCGATCGGTCACCTCCGCGCCGACCTCCTCGGCCGCCCCACCCGCCCGGCCTGGATCGACGTCGTAGATGGCCACGCGCCGCCCGCGGGCGACGAATGTGCGCGCCGCCGCCTTCCCGTTCACGCCGGCGCCGACCACGGCAGCGGTCTCCGCGTCGGGTCGACCGAGCGTCTCGGCGGCGAGCACCGCCGCCGCTCCGGTGCGCAGCGCGGTCACCGCGCCCGCGTCGAGAACCGCGCGGAGGACCCCGTTCGAGGCGTCCGAGAGCAGCACGACGCCCATCACCGTCGGCAACCCGCGCTCCGGGTTGCCCGGATAGGACGTGACCCACTTGAGCAGCGCGTGGCCGGCGCCGAGCGCGGGCATCGCGCGGAAGTCGCCGGCCGGGTAGGCGGGCACATAGACCTTGGGCGGCATCGACCACTCACCCCGCGCGTACGCGACGAACGCGTCGCGCACGGCCGCGACCGCGCGCTCCGGCGAGACGGCGGCCTCGACGTGCTGCGCCGAGAAGACGGGAACTCGGGTCAAACGTTCTTCACGGCGGCGATGAGCTGCTCCATCGCGGCCTTGGCGTCCGCGAACAGCATCACGGTCTTCGGGTCGTAGAAGAGCGGGTTGTCGATCCCTGCGAACCCGGGCGACATCGAGCGCTTGATGACGACGACGTTCTGCGACTTGTCGACGTCGAGAATCGGCATCCCGTAGATCGGGCTGCCCGGCTGGTTGCGGGCCGCGGGGTTGACGACGTCGTTCGCGCCGACGACCACAGCCACGTCCGTCTGCTCGAACTCGGGGTTGATCGTGTCCATCTCGACGAGCTCGTCGTACGGCACATTCGCCTCGGCGAGCAGCACGTTCATATGCCCCGGCATCCGCCCCGCGACCGGGTGAATCGCATATTTGACGTCGATGCCTTTCTCCTCGAGCAACTCCGCGAGGTTGCGCACGTCGTGCTGGGCTTGCGCGACGGCGAGTCCGTAACCGGGCACGAAGACGACCCGCCTCGCGTACGCAAGCATGACCGCGATGTCGTCGGCGGTCGCCGAGCGCACCGAGGCGCCGTCCCCACTTGCTCCCGCCACGGCGGGGGTCTCGACGACCTTGCCGAACGCGCCGAAGAGCACGTTCGTGACCGAGCGGTTCATCGCCCGGGCCATGAGGGTCGTCAGCAGCGTGCCCGAGGCGCCGACGAGCATCCCGCTCACGATCAGCACGTTCGAGTGCAGCACGAACCCGGTCGCAGCTGCGGCGAGGCCCGTGAACGCGTTCAGGAGCGAGATCACGACGGGCATGTCCGCGCCGCCGATCGGGAGCACGAAGACGACCCCGAAGACCGCTGCGCCCACGATCGCCGCGGCGAGCAGCCAGAAGTCCACCGAGACCATCGCCACGGTGCCGAGCGCGACCGACGCGCCGAAGAGCAAGCCGTTCCCCACCTGCTGGCCCGGATACGTGATCGGCCGGCCGCTGATGATGTCCTGCAGCTTCCCGAACGCGACCAGCGAGCCCGCGAACGAGATCGAGCCGACGAGCGCGGAGAACACGGTCGAGATCCCGCGCTCGACGCCCACGTCGCCCGAGTGCGCCCACACGCCGTGGAACTCGACGAGCGAGATGAGAGCCGCCGCCCCGCCGCCGACGCCGTTGAACAGCGCCACCATCTGCGGCATCGCCGTCATCTTCACCTTCTTCGCGCCGACGACGCCGATCACCGAGCCGAGTGCCATCCCGGTCGCCATCCACCAGTAGCCGGTCACGACCTCCTCGAGCGCGAGCGTGACGATGATCGCCCAGACCATCCCGGCCGCCCCGATCTGGACGCCCAGCCGCGCGTGCCGCGGCGACGAGAGGAAGCGCAGCGCAAGGATGAAGGCCACGATCGTGACCAGGTACAAAAGATTTGCGGTGGTCGTGCTCAAGGCGTCTCGTCGGGCCGCTTCTTGAACATCTCGAGCATGCGGTCGGTGACGACGAAGCCGCCGACCACGTTCGCCGTCGCGAGCACGACGGCGATGAACGAGAGCGCCCGCATGAACCAGCCGGGGTGAGGCGTGCCCATGATGATGATCGCGCCGACGATGACGATGCCGTGGATCGCGTTCGTGCCCGACATGAGCGGCGTGTGGAGCAGCGTGGGGACCTTCGAGATCACCTCGAAGCCGACGAACGCGGCGAGCACGAGAATCGTCAGCTCCGTGACCAGCTGGTAGCTCATGCGGGCACCTCCTCGCGGCGCGTGACGCAGGCGCCGGCCGTGATCTCGTCCTCGAAGTCGAGCTTCAGCTCGCCCTCGGGCGCGAGGTGCTGCACGAGCGCCGACACGTTGCGGGCGTAGAGCTGGCTCGCGTGGAACGGCATCGTGCTCGGCAGGTTCGTCGGGCCGACGATCGTCACGCCTTGGTGGACGACGTCCTCGTCCGCGCGTGTCAGCTCCGCGTTGCCGCCGGCCTCCGCCGCGAGGTCGACGATCACCGAGCCCGGCCGCATCGACTCGATCGCGGAGCGCGGGATCAGCTTCGGGGCCGGCCGCCCCGGGATCAGCGCTGTCGTCACGACGACGTCGAAGTCGCCGATCCGCGCCTCGAGCTCCTCCTGCTGGCGCTGCTGCTCCTCCTCTGACAGCTCCCGCGCGTAGCCGCCCTCCGTTTCCTCGCCGACGACACCGAGCTCGAGGAAAGTCGCGCCGAGGCTCTCGACCTGCTCCTTGACGACAGGCCGCACGTCGAAGCCGGACACGACCGCGCCGAGCCGGCGCGCGGTCGCGATCGCCTGCAGGCCGGCGACCCCGGCGCCGATGACGAGCACCTTCGCGGGGGCGACAGTCCCGGCCGCGGTCATCAGCATCGGCAGGAACTTCGGCAGCCGCTCGGCGGCAAGGATGACGGCCTTGTAGCCGGACACGGTCGCCTGCGAGGAGAGCGCGTCCATCGGCTGCGCGCGCGTGATGCGCGGGATCGACTCCATGGCGAAGGCGGTCACTCCGCGCTGCGTCAGGCGCTCGATGCCCTCTTGGTCGGTCAGCGGCTGCAGGAAGCCGACGAGCACCTGCCCCTCACGCAGGCGCGTCACCTCCTCGTCGCTCGGCTTGCGAACTTTCGCGACGAGCTCCGCGGCCCAGGAGTCGCCGATCGAGGCGCCTGCTTCGCGGAACGCCTCGTCCGGAAAGGACGCCGCCTCGCCTGCGCCCTGCTCGACGACGACCTCGAAGCCGCCCGACGCGAGCCGCGACACGAGCTCCGGCACGAGCGCGACGCGACGCTCGCCGGGCGCGGTCTCTCGAGGGACGCCGACCTTCATGCCGCGCGAACTCTAAGCAGCGCACTCGGCCGGGCGGGGAGGGAATCTCGCGCCGAGATTGAAGTTCGCTCATCCGTGGCCACCCTGGCTGCCCTCTCCAGCACGATCGAGGCGCGCGATCCGTTCGCACGTGGCCACTCGTCGCGCGTCGCGGTTCTCGCGCACAGCCTGGCGCGCCGGATCGGGCTCGACCGGACGGCGCTCCTGCGCCTCCGCCTCGGCGCGCTCATGCACGACATCGGCAAGCTCGCGGTCCCGGAGGCGGTGCTCGTGAAGCCGGCAGCCCTCACCGCGAGCGAGTTGACGCTCATTCGCCGGCACCCTGGCGCCGGCGCCCGGATGCTGCGGGCACTCGGCATCGCGCGGGAGGCCGTTCCGGGCGTGCTCTACCACCATGAGCGCTGGGACGGCGCCGGCTACCCGATCGGGCGCGCTGGGGAGAGTATTCCGCTCGAAGCGCGCATCCTCGCCGTGGCCGACGCGTTCGACGCGATGACCTCGATCCGGCCCTACCGTGGGCCGCGCGCCGCGACCGACGCGCTCGAGGAGCTGCAGCGCTGCGCCGGCTCCCAGTTCGACCCGGCAGTTGTCAGCGCGTTCATCGCGGTGTGCCTCGACGGCGACGTGGGCTGGGACGACCCCGTCGCCGCCGTCGGCTGAGGGCTACAAGGTCGCCCAGACCTCGAGCTTGGCGCGCGTGCGCGAGATGACTTCGTCCGTGAACTCGGTCGTGCTCGCGTGTCCGCCGAGGTCGGCGGTGCGGACGCCTTGTGCAACGGCCTCGAGCGCGGCCTCTCGGATCGCGCGCGCCGGCTGCTGTGCTTCCTCGCCCGCGTAGCCGAGCACGGCCGCGGCGGCGAGGATCATCGCCATCGGGTTCGCGACGTTCTTGCCAAGGAGTGCAGGCGCGGTGCCGTGCGCTGCCTCGGCCATGACGGCGGTCTGCCGTTCGGGCTCGTCGTCGTCGAACGCGACGAGCAGAGACTCGGCTCCTGCGATCGAGCCGAAGAGGGGCAGGACGAGATCGGACAGGATGTCGCCGTCGCGGTTCAGCGCCGGGATGACGAGCGGGTCGCCGGCGGAGGCGACGAGCAGCGCGAAGGTGGCGTCGATCAGTTGCGGCTCGTACGGAACGTCCCCGTGTCGTTCGGCTGCCGAGTCCATCTCCTCTTTCAGCATCCCCTCGTCGATCGGGCTGACCGTGTACTTGGGCCCGCCGAAGACCTTCGCGTCGGTTCGCTCTGCGAGCAGGAACGCGAACTCGGCGACGGCGCGGCAGATTCGGCGCTCGATGCGCTCGGTGCGGAAAGCGGCCTCGTCGGCGCCCGAGCCTTCGCGCCACTCCTTGGCGCCGTAAGCGTCTCCGACTGCCATCCGAACGACCGAGATCGGCGCGTGCACGCCGCCGAAAGGAACCACGCCCGGGATGCGGCGGCCGGTCCGAACGATGACCTTGCCGCCGATCTCCTCGCGGAGGATCCGGTTCGGCGAGCCGACGTCGTCGCGGCCCTCGGGCGTGATCGTGGCCGCCTTCAGGCCGAGGCCGTGCTCGCGGATCGCGGCCGCCGCCTCGTGGACGACCGCGTTCTGCGTCGCCCGGCGTGACTCCAGCGAGAGGTCGTAGCGCGGGAAGCCGAGGCCTAGGCCGGTCACGTCCGGGGCGAGGACGCGTAGCGCCTCATCGAGCAGCTCCTGGCCGGTCTCGTCGCCCTCCAGCACCGCGATGGTTTTGG
>JBKPFD010000137.1:0-11733 GCA_046729155.1 Actinomycetota bacterium | reverse complement strand
GACCGGGCCGGTGCAGGTCTACCGGATCGTCGACTCGCTGCTCGACTCGGAGATCGCCCTCTCGTACGTCTGGAAGAACATCGACGTCCTCCCGCCGCGGACGCTGCCGCCGCGGGCGCTCGTGCTCGCGCTGAGCCCGCTGCTGGACGAGCGGGCGACCGGCGCGCTCGCCGACCTCCGCGCCCGCGGCTTCGACCTCTCCGTGCTCGAGGTGTCGCCGCTTCCCTTCATGGAAGTCGGCGTCGAGCCGCTCGAGCAGCTCGCGTTCAGGCTCTTCCAGCTGCGCCGCGACGCGCTGCGCTCGCGTTACCGGAGCATGGGCGTGCCCGTTGTCGAGTGGCGCGAGGGGGTTCCGTTGCGGGCCGCGATCGAGGAGGTGAACGCATTCAGGCGCCACGCACGGGTCGTGCGCGGGTAGCGACCGCAGCCGCTGCGCTCGCCTTCGCGACCGCGCTCGCGGTCGTGCCGGCGCTGCAGGGGCCGCTGCGCGTGCTGCTGTACGTGCTCGCGGCGGCCGGGCTCGCCTGTCTGGCGGCGGGGCTCACGGGCGGCTGGAGCTCGCCCGTCGGCGTCGGCCTCGCGCTGCTCGGCGCCGAGTACGCGGTCTTCTTCACGGCCGGCCCGAGCGGCGTCGACGTGTGGACGCCCTTGTACGCGGCCGGGTTCCTGCTCGCGGCCGAGCTGGCCTACTGGTCGCTGGAGCAGCGCGTCCCGGCCTGGGCGGATCCGGCCGTCCTCGTGCGCCGGCTCGTGCTCCTGCTCGCGTGCGGTGCCGGTGCGGCCGCCCTGGCGGCGGCGATGATCGTGGCGGCGGGCGCGTCCGTCGGCGGAGGCCTCGGCCTCGAGGTCGTCGGGATCGTCGCGGCGGTCGCGGTGCTCACCCTCGTGGCCGCGGTCGCCCGAATCGGCGGTCTACTCCGGTAGATTCAGGCGGATGGCGCAGGTAGTTCCGGCCGAGCGCGACCTTCGGCGCGTGATCGGCGACGGCGACACGATCCCGGACGGCGAGGTCGACGGGCTCACGGACCACGATCTCGTCGAGCTCTACCGTGGGCTCGTCCTGCTCCGCACCTACGACGAGCGCTCGCTCGTCTACCACCGCCAGGGCCGCATCGGCACCTACGCGATCTTCTGGAACCACGAGGCAATGCAGGCCGGGTCCGTGTACGCGCTCGAGGACGACGACTGGATCTTTCCGAGCTACCGCGAGTCGGCGATCGGCGTGCTACGCGGGATGCCACCGGCGACGGTGCTGTCCTGGTGGCGCGGGCACCCCGCCGGCTGGTGGAACCCACTCGACTACAACGTCGCGTCGATCTGCGTGCCGATCGGGACGCACGTGCCGCACGCGGCCGGCCTCGCCTGGGGCAAGCGTCTGAAAGGCGAGCGGGCGTGCGCGATCGTCTACTTCGGCGACGGTGCAACCTCGGAGGGCTCGTTCCACGAGGGCGCGAACTTCGCCGCCGTCATGCGCGCGCCGCTCGTGCTCTTCTGCAACAACAACCAGTGGGCGATCTCGACGCCGCTCGAGGCACAGACGAAGGCCGAGACGCTCGCCGACAAGGCGGTCGGCTACGGGATGCCCGGGGTGCGCGTCGACGGCACGGACGTGCTCGCGGTGTACGAGGCGACGCGCGAGGCGGTCGAGCGCGCCCGCGCCGGGGAGGGGCCGACGTTCATCGAGGCCGTCTCGTACCGGACGGCGCCCCACGCGACCGCGGACGACCCGAAGGCGTACATCGACCTCGAGCGGGTCGAGGAGGAGAAGAAGCGCGAGTGCCTCGGGCGCTACGAGGGCTATCTGCGGCGCGCCGGGATCCTGACGGACGAGATGGCCGCCTCGACGCGCGCGGAGGCGGAGCAGGCGATGCGGGACGGCATCGCCGCCGCCGAGGCCGAGCCGCCGCCGGACGCATCGCTGCTGTTCGAGCACGCGCTGGTCGACCCTCCGGCCTCGTTCGAGTCCGACCTCTCGGAGCTACGGAGGGTTCTCGGCGATGGCTGAGCTGACGCTGGTCGAGGCGATCAACGACTGCTTCCACGTCGAGCTCGAGCGCGACGAGTCCGTGCTCGTGATGGGCGAGGACGTTGGCCGGGCCGGAGGCGTCTTCCGCGCGACGGCGGGATTGCGCGACCGCTTCGGCCCGGACCGCTGCGTCGACACTCCGCTCGCGGAGGCCGGGATCATGGGCACCGCGGTCGGGCTCTGCATGGCCGGCTTCCGGCCCGTCTGCGAGATGCAGTACGACGCCTTCAGCTACCCGTCGCTGGACCAGCTGATCACGCACGTCGGCCGCTACCGCTGGCGGACCGGCGGGAAGATGGGCTTCCCGCTCACGGTGCGCATGCCTTACGGCGGCGGCGTCCGCGCGCCCGAGCTTCACGACGACTCGCCGGAGACGTACTACGTGCACACGCCCGGCGTGAAGGTCGCGATCCCGTCGACGCCGGCGGATGCGAAGGGGCTGCTCGCGGCGGCGATCCGCGACCCGGATCCCGTCGTCGTCCTCGAGCCGAAGCTCCACTCCCGGACGATGCGGGGCGAGGTGCCGGACGGCGACCACGTCGTTCCACTTGGCGAGGCACGGACCGTGCGAGAGGGGACGGACGTCACGTTGGTCGCGTACGGCGCGATGGTGCCGCTGTGCGAGCAGGCGGCCGACGCGCTCGATGGGCGGGCTTCCGTGGAGCTGCTCGACATCCGGACGCTGAAGCCGCTCGACGAGGACGCACTGCTCGCCGCGGCCGCGAAGACGGGCCGGGTCGTGATAGTCCAGGAGGCGCCGCGCACGGCCGGCTACGGGGCCGAGCTCGCGGCGATCTTGGCCGAGAAGGCGATGCTCGACCTGCAGGGGCCGGTGCTCCGCGTCACCGGCTACGACGTGCCGTACCCGTACTGGCAGATCGAGGACGCCTATATGCCCTCGGTCGAGCGGATCGTCGACGCGGTCGAGAAGCTGCTCGAGTTCTAGGGGGCGTGGCCTCAGAACGGCTTCGAATCTGGCTCGAACGCGGCGAGTCGGGCTACTGGCTCCGCGACGCCGCGACCGAGGAGCCGCTCCGGTGGACGGATGAGCGCCTGCGCGTGGTCAAGGTCGCGGGGACGTCGTACCGGGCCGAGGCCCTGCAGGACGAAGCCTTCGCGCCCGGCCGCCCGCTCGCGCTCGTCCCCGAGCCGGAGAACGAGCATGACCCGAACGCGGTGGCGATCTGGGACGCAGAGCGGCGCCTGCAGGCGGGCTACGTGCCGGCGGAGATCGCGCCTGAGCTCGACGGCGACGAGCAGGCCGTCTCGCTCTGGGAGTTCGTCGAGGAAGGCCGGCGCGTCGGGCTCCGCGTCCTGATCGTCCCGGCCACGGCCTGGGTAGGCCTGCCCCGGTAGATTCCGCCGCCGTGGCGTACGAGTTCAAGCTGCCGGACCTCGGCGAAGGCCTGACGGAGGGCGAGATCGCGCGCTGGCTGGTCTCCGAGGGGGACGAGATCGCGGAGGACGCGCCGCTCGTCGAGATCCAGACCGACAAGACGACGGTCGAGATCCCCTCGCCGGCGGCCGGAAAGGTGACGCGGATCCTGGTCGAAGAGGGCAAGGTCGTCCCGGTCGGCACGGTGCTCGTCGTGATCGGCGGGGACGGCGCCGTCGCTCCGGAGGAGGACCAGCCCCGGGCCGAGCCGGCTCCGGCCCAGGCAGCCGCACCGCGGCGAGAGTCGCCGGGCCGTACGTCGGAGAGACGCGTCCGTGCGACGCCGCTCGTCCGCCGACTCGCCCAGGAGCTGGGGGTCGACCTGGAAGCGCTTGCCGGTACAGGGCCGCAGGGGCGCGTGACGGAGCAGGACGTGCGCAGCGCGGCGCCCTCGGGCGGAGACGCCGTCGCACCTCCGTCGGAAGGACGGCGCGAGCCGCTCCGCGGGGTGCGTCGGCTGATCGCCGAGCACATGGCGCGCGCCCACCGCGAGGTGGCGGCCGTCACGTGGGTCGAGGAGTGCGACTTCAGCGGCGTCGACCTCGACCTCCTCGTGCCGACCGTGCTCAAGGCCGCCTCCGAGTCGCTGCGCGAGTTCCCGGAGCTGAACGCGCGCCTGGAGGGCGACGAGATCGTCTACCTCGACCGCTACGACCTCGGCGTCGCCGTCCAGACCGACGCGGGCTTGGTCGTGCCGGTCGTCCGCGGCTGCGACTCGGCTTCCGTCGACGAGCTCGCCGCCGAAGTCGCGCGCCTCGCCGAGGCCGCGCGGGCCGGAGAATTGAAGCCCGAGGAGCTCCGGGGGTCGACGTTCACCGTCACGAGCGCCGGCAAGCTCGCGGGCCTCTTTCAGACCCCGATCGTCAACCACCCGGAGGCCGCGATCCTCAGCATCGGTCGCATCGCCGACCGGCCGGTCGTCCGTGACGGCCAGCTCGCCGTCGGCCGCGTCGGCTACGTCTCGCTGACGTTCGACCACCGGATCGCCGACGGCGCGCGCGCCGCCGCGTTCGGGCTCGACGTCATCCGGCGACTCGAGAACGCCTAGCTACCAAGGAGACGAAGGGCCCGGTCGTGCCGGGCCCTTCTCGTCCAGCTTGGCGGACGGGACTACTTGCCCTACCCGCGGCCGCCCGACCCCTGGCCGTTGTCGTGGCCGTGTCGATGGCCCTTGTTGATCTGGCCGCGAATCAGACCCGCCGGGTTCAGCGTGGTGTGCACGTTGGCGTACGTGTAGCCCTTGCGCATCGCGCGGATCAGCTCTGCCATCTCACCGGCGGCGATGCCCTGGCCGCTAGGTCCGACGACGTCCGCGGCGTCGATGTCACCCTCGAACGTGCCCTGCAACGGCGTGCAGGCGGGCTTGTCGCCGCCGCCGCAGAGGAACGCGCTCACACCGCCGGCGACGCCACGCTGGCCGAAGTGGATGTGCGCGAAGAGGGTGTTGCCCTCAGCCGCCTCGAAGTCCTCGTAGTGGAGCCGATAGTGGATCACGGTTCCGCCGTTGGTCACCCGTAGGCGGATGTTGCCGTGCCCCGGGGTCGACTCGGACGGCGTCTCCTCGAAGCCGATGAGGGTGGCCTTGAAGCCGCCGCCGCCGTTGCCGCCTGCGATGGCGACCGCCCCTGCCGCAATCAGTCCGCCCGCGACGAGAACCGAGACAACCAGCACGAGCTTCCTCATGCTCACTCCTTCCCCTCGTTGTCAGCTAGTGGTACGGCATTTCGAGAGGCCCGGATTGCGAGCCGCCCCGAGGGTACGGTCTCCCGACACCTCAGTTGTTAGGGCGTTGTGAAGATTCGCCTCCGTCGAGATGCGGCTCGACGAGCTCCTCGATGTCAGCCGCCTTCGCCCGTCCGTCGAGCCGCCCGACGACGCGCCTGCCCTTCACGAGCACGAGCGCAGGCACGTCCCGCACCCTGAAGCGCGCGGCGGTGTCGGGTTCCTCGTCGACGTCCACGCGCGTGACGCGGAGGCGGCCCCGCTCCTTGCGCGCGAGGTGCGCGAGGAGGCTCTCCATCCGCCGGGCGGGACCCGAGCGCCGTCTCGAGAAGAAGACGAGCAGCGGCTTGATTGCGTCCCGGTTGCGGCTTCGGCTCGACCGCGTCGCCGTTCGAGACATTCGCACAACTTATGCCCATCGCGGTGGCCGCCAAACGCCGCGCGGCAGCCCCGGAGGCGGCCACTACACTCCGCGCCGTGACGGACCTCTACACCGTCGGCGTCTTCACGGGCTTCGGCGTCGCCGTGGGCGTCCTCGTGGCGGGGCTCCTCGCCGGGCTCCGGCTCGGCGTCCTCGGCGCCGTGGTCGTCTCCGTGGCGATCGGAGTCGCACTCGGGCTCGCTCTCGCGGATCTCGAGGAGGCGATCGGAGGCGGGATCGGCGGCCTGGCCGGAGCCGCCGGCGCGGGCGTCCTGGTGCGCGGAGCGCTCCGGCACGGCGGGGCGCGTGTCGCGACCGGCGCGCTCCTCGGGGTCGCCGCCGTCGTCCTTGCCGTCCTTGCGTTCATCCCCGTCCTGGGCTACGTGGAGGCCCTCGCGCTTCCGGCGCTCGGAGCGCGGCTGCGCCGGCGCGGCACCCGCCGCTTCGCCGGCCTGAGGACGCTCGCCCGCGACTGACGCCGTGCCCGCGAAGAAGCTCGTCCTGATCGTGATCGACGGGCTCACGCCCGCGGTGCTCGAGCAGGCCGTCGAAGAGCGGGCCGCTCCGGCTCTCGCGTTCCTCGCCGAGCACGGCGACTACCGGCGCGCGGTGACGACGTTCCCGTCACTGACGCCGGTCTGCCTCTCCTCACTGGCGACGGGCGCGCATCCCGACGTCCATCACATCCCGCACCTCGTCTGGTACCACGCGGCCGAGCGCCGCCTCGTCGAGTACGGCTCCTCCTTCGGCGCGATCCGCGCAGCGGGGACGACTCGGTCGATCAGGGACGCGATCTTCAACCTGAACGCCCAGCACCTGTCTCCGGACGCCGTCACCGTCTTCGAGTCGCTCGACGACGCCGGCCTTGAGACCGCGGCCGTGAACATGGTCTGCTACCGCGGGCGCAGCCGGCACCGAGCGACGCTCCCCGGCGTCTCGCAGTCGGTCTACGGGCCGCGCCGCTTCTTCTACTTCAACCTCTTCGAGTCGGACGTGACCGGCGCGCCCCTCGCCGTGCGCACGCGGTCCCGCGGGTCGGTCGACGAGTACGCCGCGCGTGTCGGGCGCTGGCTCGTGACCCGCGACGGTTTCGACTTCTTCCTCTTCTACCTGCCCGACTACGACTTCGCGTCGCACGCGAGCGGGCCCGACGGCGCGCGCGCCGCGCTCGAGCGGACCGACCGCGCGGTCGGCGCGCTGCTCGAGGCCGCCGGTGGCCCCGACGCGTTCCTCGAGCGCTACGCGGTGCTCGTGTGCTCCGACCACGGCCAGACGAACGTGAGCGAGGCTGTTCGGCTCGAGGATGCGTTCGCGGACTTCACGCTCCTGCGGCCAGGCCGTGACGGTGCGCGGGCGCAGCTCGCGGTGACGGCCTCGAATCGGGCGGCGATGGTCTACGCCCTGCCCGGGGCGGGGGCCGAGCCCGCCCAGCTCGCGCGGCGCGCCGAGCACACACCGGGCGTCGAGGTCGTCCTCTTCCGCGAGGAGAACGAGGCGGTCGCGCGCCGGCGCGGCGAGGAGGTGCGCTTCGCGCCGAACAACGGCGGCTTCGCCTTGCGCGGCGACGAGGCTCTCCTGCAGTACCCGGACGCGCTCGAGCGCGCCTGGGCCGCACTCGCGAATCCGAACGCAGGCGACCTGATCGTCTCGGCCGCGCCGGGCTTCGAGTTCGTGGACCTCGGCGGCCGGCACCACGCGGGCGGCGGCAGCCACGGCTCGCTCGAGGCCGGCGACTCGGAGGTGCCGATGCTCGCCGTCGGCCTCGATCCGCCTCACCGCCTAGTCGACGTCGCGCCGACGATTCTGCGGCACTTCGGCGTCGAGCCGCCCGCGTACGCGCCCAGGGCCTTCCGTGTCGCCTGAGACGCCCACGGAGGAGCGGCTGCGCATGGTCGACAGCCAGCTCCGCGGACGGGACATCGTCGACGAGCGCGTGATGGCGGCGATGGAGCGTGTGCCACGCGAGCTCTTCGTCCCGGCCGGCGAGCGAAGTCGGGCCTACGACGACGCCGCCCTGCCGATCGGCCACGGCCAGACGATCTCGCAGCCGTACATGGTCGCCCGGATCTGCGAGATCCTGGCGCTGGCCGGCGATGACCGCGTCCTCGACGTCGGCACCGGCTCCGGCTACCAGGCCGCGGTGCTGGCCGAGCTCGCGGGCGAGGTCTTCACCATCGAGCGCATCCCGGAGCTCGCCGAGCAGGCGCGCGCCAACCTGGCGGCCGCCGGGTACGACGTCAGCGTCCATGTCGGCGACGGGACGCTCGGCCTTCCAGAGCACGCGCCCTACGACGCCATCGCCGTCGCCGCCGCGGCACCCGAGCTGCCTCCGCCTCTGTACGAGCAGCTCGGCATCCGCGGCCGGCTGGCGATCCCCGTCGGCGGCCGCTGGGGGCAGCGGCTCGAGCTCGTCGTCCGCAGCCCGGAGGGGCCCGCGGTCGTGCGGTCGGTCCCGTGCCGCTTCGTGCCGCTCGTCGGCGAGGAAGGCTTTGACCACTAGAGCCGAGGTGCGCGTGACCGGGTTCGTGCAGGGCGTCTTCTTCCGTGCCGAGGCGCGCGACCGTGCCCGTTCGCTGGCGCTCTCCGGCTGGGTGCGGAACGAGCCCGACGGCAGCGTCGCGGCCGCCTTCGAGGGTGACCGCGACCGGGTCGAGTCGATGGTCGAGTGGTGCCGCCGCGGCCCGCGCGGGGCGCAAGTCGAGGGCGTCGACGTCGAGTGGGGCGAACCACAGGGTGAGCAGGGCTTCTCGGTCCGCTGAGTTTCGTTGAACGGCTCGTCGGCCGCGGCCGCTCGCTCAGCGGCCTGACGCGTCGTTAGACGCTGCTACGCTCGGCGGCCGATGGCGAACGAGCCCGCTGCCGCAGTCTCGACGCTGACCCACGTTCGTGACCGCGCGACGCGGGCGCTGCGCAGACCGCACAACTGGGTGCAGCTCGCGAAGTTCTCGACCGTCGGCGCGACGGGGTACGTCGTCAACCTCGCGGTCTACACGACGCTCGTACACGCCGGCCTCCACTACAACGTGGCCGCGGCGTGCTCGTTCCTCGTCGCCGTCACGAACAACTACACCTGGAACCGCATCTGGACGTTCCGCGGCCAGCGCGGGCATATCGCGTACCAGGGGATCCGCTTCCTGATCGTCTCGCTGTGCGCGCTCGCGGCGAACGAGCTGCTCCTGACGATCCTGGTCGCGTTGGGCGTGGGCAAGATCGTGGCCCAGGCGATCGCGGTCGTGCTGGTGATGCCGATCAACTTCGTCGGCAACAAGCTCTGGTCGTTTCGTCGGCGCTAGTGCGACGCGTTCTCGTCGTCGCCGGCGCTTCCCTCATGCTGGCCGGGCCGGCGGCGGCGGCCACGACCCCGACGCGGCCGGTCTACGACGCCCACGGCCGGCTCGTCCAGACGCCGTTCGCCCCGCCGAGGCAGGCCAGGCTGACGAAGCCCCGTGCGACCGCGATCTTCCTGCGGAACTCGAAGGTCGCCGACTGGCTCGCGCGCTACCCGCGCGAGGGGCGGACGACCGACGCGACCTACGACGCGAAGCGGCTCGACTGGAGCGTCAATATCTGGGACCGGCGCGCCGGGCAGATTGCAACCGGTCGCGTCGACGACGCCACCGGGGTCGTCACGGAGGCGTGGACGGGCCCGCAGGTCGCGTGGCGCATGGCCCGCGGCTATCCGGGCGCGTTCGGCGGGCGCGAGCTGGAGCGCCCGGTCGTCTGGCTCGGTTTCTGCGTGCTCTTCCTCGTCGGCCTCTTCGATTTCCGCCGACTGCGCTCGCTCCGGAACCTCGACCTGCTCGTGCTCGTCTCGTTCACCGTCTCGCTGTGGTTCTTCAACCGAGGCGACATCTTCACGAGCGTGCCGCTTGCGTTCGTCCCGCTCCTCTACCTCCTCGTGCGCATGGTCTGGAGCGCGCGGGCGGGCCCTGCGCGGGCGGGCGCTCCGGTCTGGCCCGTGTGGTTGCTCGCCGCCGCAGCCGTCTTCCTGATCGGCTTTCGCGTCGGGCTCAACCTGCGCGATTCCAACGTGATCGACGTCGGCTACTCGGGCGTCGTCGGCGCGCATCGCATCGCGCACGGCGAGATGCCGTTCGGGCACATGCCGGTCGAGAAGGGGCGCAAGTGCGGGCGTGAGGACGCCGACGGCCGCGTTCGCGAGCGCGTGCAGACGAACGGGCGCTGCGAGTCGGCGAACGAGCGCGGCGACACGTACGGGCCGGTTGCCTACGAGGCGTACGTCCCGGCGTACGCTCTCCTCGGTTGGAGCGGCAAGTGGGACAAGCTGCCTGCCGCGCACGCGACCGCGCTGGCGTTTGACCTGCTCACTTTGCTCGGCCTCGCGCTCGTCGGGCTGCGCTTCGGCGGCACGCGCCTCGCCGCGACGCTCGCTTTCGCGTGGACCGCCTTTCCCTTCACGCAGTACGTGTCCAACTCGAACACGAACGACTCGATCATGCCCGCGCTGCTTGTGTTCGGCTTCTGGCTCGTCACCTCGCCGTGGGCGCGCGGTGCCTTCGTCGCGCTCGCGGGCTGGGCGAAGTTCGCGGCGCTCCTGCTCGTGCCGCTCTGGGCGTCGTATGACGACGGGGCGGCGAAGCCCCCTGCGCGCGATGCGGCTTCAGCCGCACCGCGGGTCGGTGGAGGGGGTCTGGGGGAACCGGGAGGTTCCCCCAGCGAGGCGCAGTTCTCGGCGAAGGTGCGCTTCTCGGCCGCGTTTTTGATCGCGAGCCTGGCGGCGTTCTGGATCCTGTTGCTCGAGCCCGACCCGCTCCACGCAGCCCGCGTCTTCTGGGACAGGACGTTCGGCTGGCAGGTCGGGCGGGACTCGCCGTTCTCGATCTGGGGGTGGGGCCAATACCACGCCGACGGCATCCCCGACCTCGGCTGGCTGCAGACCGTGGCGATCGTGCTCCTCGTCGCGGGGTCGATCGCGGTGTACTTCGTCCCGCGCCGCAAGAACGCGTTTCAGCTCGCCGCGCTCACCGCCGCCGTCCTGATCGGCTTCGAGCTGACGCTGACCCACTGGTTCTACCTCTACCTCCCGTGGTTCCTTCCGTTCGTCGCGGTCGCTGTGCTGGCGCCCGCGGACGAGGAGCAGAACGGCCAGGCTTCCCAGACCCGTGACCGTCCGGCCCGCGAGCTGGTCCCCGCAAGCTGAGGCGCCGCTTGCGGCGCCGGCCTCAGGACGTGCGGGCTTCGCCCCCGCGTCCGTCTGACATGACCGGTCGATCCGGTACGGGGTTGACCTCACGCGCGCTCGGGCTGGCCGCCGTGGTGGTGGCCGCGGCCTCGGTCGTGCTCTTCCTGGGCGCGTGGGCGCTCCTGCACCGCGGCTTCTACACGCACGACCCGATCGTCGACACGCCGGTCTACTGGAACTACGGCCGGGCGATGGACGACGGCAAGGTGCCCTACCGGGACTTCGCGGTCGAGTACCCGCCCGGGGCGCTGCCGGTCTTCGCGCTGCCCGCGCGGGGCGCCGATGACTTCGAGGACTTCCGTGTCCGCTTCGAAGGGCTGATGGCCGCCTGCGGGACGGTGATGCTCGCTTTCGCTGCCATCGCGCTCGCGGCCCTGGGCGCCGGCAGGCGCAGGCTCGCAGCGGCTCTCGGCTTCGTCGCGCTCGCGCCGCTCCTCGTCGGCTCCGTCGTCCTCTCGCGCTTCGACCTCTGGCCCGCGGCCTTGACCGCGGCCGCGCTCGCGGCGCTCGTCTCCGGGAGGCTCCGCCTCGGCCACGTCGTGCTCGGTGCCGCGGTCGCGGCAAAGCTCTACCCGGCCGTGCTGGTGCCGCTCGCGGTCGCGTATGCGTGGAAGCGCGAAGGCCGGCGGGAAGGGATCCGCTGCGCCGCGTTCCTTGCCGGAACGACCGCGCTCGTCTTCCTCCCGTTCTTCGTGGTCTCTCCCGGCGGCGTCTGGGACAGCATCACGCGCCAGGCATCGCGGCCGCTGCAGATCGAGAGCGTGGGGGCGAGCCTCCTGCTGGCCGCCCACCAGGCGTTCGGGCTCGACATCACGATGGAGTCGAGCCCCCGCGCGCAGAACCACCAGGGGGGGGTGCCGGTCCCGCGCCCCCGGGCGCCGGCGATAGTGCCGGCCCTCGGCCCGGTGGCGCTCATGGTCGTCGTG
>JBKPFD010000136.1:0-10556 GCA_046729155.1 Actinomycetota bacterium | reverse complement strand
GACTGCGCGTCGTAGCGCTCGGTCATTCCCGCGGCCTGTGTGAACATCTGCGACGCCTGGGCACCGTTGCCGATTCCGTGCGAGTAGGCCGCGACGACGAGCGCGTTCGCGGTGAGCGTCGTGATCGAAGCCGCCGTCGGGGTCGCGGTGTTGCCGGTCGCGGTTGCCCCGTTCACGTCGAGGACGCCCGCGGTACCGAGCGAGAACTTGACGCCTGCATACGCCGTGATCGCGCCGACGGCCTCCTGGGGAGTCGTCCCGCCGAACGTGACGTTGTACGAGGCGGGCTCCGAGCTGGCCAGCCGGTAGAAGGTTGCGAGCCGGACGACGGCCTGATTGTTCGTGTTCCGCAGCGCCGTCCACCCGCCCGGGGTCGCGATCGTCATGGCATTGCCGCCGCGCGCGGAGATGTGCATGAAGAGCAGGTCGCGGTCGGCTACGCCCGCCGGCATTGCGAGCGTGATGCTCGCGGCGCCGCCGAGGCCGTTGTTCGAGACCTGGGACGCGCGGTGCGTGACGGCCGGGTCGATGACGTAGGGGAGAGGCAGGTCGCTGTCGTCGAGCCGCAGCTCGAGCAGCCAGCCGGCGCGGTCACGCCCGAGCGACCAGCGCAGGGCCTCGGGCGTCAGGTCGTTGCCGTTGTCGTCGAGGACGGCCACCGGTTCGACGTGCATGCCGAGCAGCCGCCCGCTGGAGAAGAAGCCGACGGCGCCGTCGGCGCCCACGCGCGGGACATGCCCGCCCGAGGCGAGCCGCCAGCGCCACGTCTTCGGGCCCTGGCGCCGCTCGACGGTGAGGAACTCCTCCGTCTTCTCAGGCGTGACGACGACGGTCTGGCGCCCGAACGCCGTACTGCGTGCGACGCCGCCTTCGTAGCGCTGCCAGTCGCCACGGCCGGCGCCGATCCCCGCGAGCGCCACCGTCGCCTCGCGCCCCGTGACGCGGAAGCCCTTCCGCTCGAGATGCACGGCGACGCCCTGCGCCGGCGTGCGCACGAGAGGCGCGTCGGGCCGGGGCGAGCCGAGGTCGACGACGAGGAGCCGCGGCGCCGGGGAGTGCTCGCCGCTCCGGATCAGGAGCAGCGCCGGCGCGAACGCGAGCGCGAGCAGTCCGAGCGCGACCGCCCACCGCATCGGTGGCCGCGCTCGGAGAGAAGAGAGGCGCCCGACTTGCGCCGGGCGTCTCCTGGGCCGCAGGTGTCCTTCGTTCGCCATTTCTTTCGCCAGTTGTGTTGTCGCCCGGCGGGGTAGGAAGGAGGGTGGCGTCCGGTATGAAATTCGTATGAGGGCACGGAAATCACTCGTCCGAGGGACTCCGAATGGGTGAGATGGCGGGAAACAAGGGCCGTGTGCTCGTCGTGGACGACGACGAGGACATCCGCGTGCTCCTTCGCGAGCTGCTCCAGCGGGCCGGATTCGAGGTCCTCGAAGAGGCGAACGGGCGCGCGGCCCTGCGGACGTTCCACGCAGGTCGGCCCGACCTCGTCGTCCTCGACGTCGCGATGCCCGAGCTGAGCGGCTGGGAGACGCTCGAGCGAATCCGCGAGCTGAGCGACGTCCCGGTGTTGATGCTGACAGCAAAGGACGCGGAAGCCGACCGCGTGCGCGGCCTGCGCTCAGGCGCCGATGACTACGTCACAAAGCCGTTCGCCAAGGACGAGCTGCTCGCGCGCGTGGAGGCACTCCTACGCCGCGCGGCGCCGCGCGACGAGGCGCCCATCTCGTACGGCGACGCCTTCATCGCGGTCGACTTCGTGCAACGAACCGTCTCCGTCCGCGGGGAGGAGGTCGCGTTGACGCCTCTCGAGTACAGCCTGCTCGCTGCGTTCGTGCGGCACCCGAATCAGGTGCTCAGCCACGACCAGCTGCTCGAGCTGGCGTGGGGTGGGAACGTGGACGTCTCGCGCGACCAGGTCAAGCTCTACGTCGGCTACCTGCGGCGCAAGCTCGGCGCCGAGGGGGACGCGCCGATCGAGACCGTTCGCGGCTTCGGGTACCGGTACCGGCGCGCGAGCTAGGCGCCTTCGCCGAGCGCAGCTCACGCGCCTCTGGCTACGAGGCGAGGCGCAGGTCCAGCAAGCGTTTCACGCGCTCGCGGAGGTCGTGCGCGTCGAACGGCTTCTTCACGTAGTCGTCCGCTCCCGCCGCCATCCCGCGGGCGACGTCCGCCTCCTCGGTGCGCGCGGTCAGCAGGATGACCGGCATTTCGCTCGTGGCCTCGGCGCGCCGCAGCTCCCGAGTGACGCCGTAGCCGTCGAGCCCGGGCATCATCACGTCGAGAACGGCCAGGTCCGGAGTGTTCGCGAGCGCGAGGTTCAGCGCCTGGTCGCCGCTTCGGGCCGTGATCACGTCGTAGCCGGCGCGTTCGAGGCGGAACGCGACGAGCGTGAGGATGTCCTCGTCGTCGTCGGCGACGAGCACGAGCGGACGGGAGTCGGTGGCCTGTTCGGTCACGCGGCCGCCTCCACTTCGTCCTCTTTCTCCGCGAGAGCTGCGATCGGCAGCTCGACCCGGAAGGTCGTGCCCTCACCGGGCGCGCTGTCGACGGCGATCGAGCCGCGGTGCGCCTCGACGATCGCCTTGACGATCGCGAGCCCGAGGCCTGTACCAGGGATCGCCTGCTCCGTCGCCGACGCCGCGCGGAAGAAGCGCTCGAAGAGCCGCGACTGCTCCGCGGCGGGGACGCCCATTCCGGAGTCGGTGACTTCGAGCACGACCGCGCCGTGCGCGGCCGTCGTCCGCACCTCGACGTGCCCGCCCTCCGGCGTGAACTTGAGCGCGTTCGAGATCAGGTTGTCGAGGACTTGCGTCAGCCGGCCACGGTCGCCGACGAGCGCGGGCACAGCAGTCGTCGCAAGCGTCAGCTCGATCTGCTTCTGGTCGGCGGCAGGCCGTGCGCCCTCGACGCAGTCGGCCGCGACCGAGGACAGGTCGACCTGCGCGCGCTCCAGGGTGAGGCGGCCCGCGTCGGCCTGTGCGACGAAGAGCAAGTCGCCGACGAGCCGCAGCAGGCGCCCCGAGTTGCGCTCGACCGCACGCAGGAACCGCTGCTGCTCGGGATTGAGCTCACCGGCCTCCTCGTCGAGCACGAGGTCGAGGTAACCGCGGATCGACGTCAGCGGCGTCCGCAACTCGTGCGAGACGAGCGAGAGGAACTCGTCCTTCAGACGGTCGAGCTCGCGCAGCCTCTTGTTCTGCTCGGTGAGCGTGCGGCGGGCGCGCTCGGCCTCGGCCTGCGCCTCCTGGGCGAGCGCGAGCGACTGCTCTAGCCGCCCAGCCTGGGCGACCAGCTGCTGGTTCCGGACTTCGACCGCCGCCGTGACGCGACGCAGGATCGGGACGAGCGCGGCGCAGAGGACGATCAGCGCCAGGAAGAGGAACCCTGCGACGGGGTAAAAGGCCTTGCGCGCGTCGGCGGCGATGCGCTTCTCGTAGTCCTGGTAGAGCTCGAAGACGCCGAGCGGCGCCTTGCCGCGGCCCGTGTAGACCGGCAGGTAGGTCTCGAGCACCTTCACGTCGCGGCCGCGAACACGGAGGTTTCCGACCTCTCGCACTCCGCTCCCGCGGACGGCCCTGACTACGGTTGCCTTCTCGTCGGCAGGAGCGCTTCCGATCAGCGCCGGAGACGTCGAGTACGTGATGAGGCCCGAGGGCGCGAAAAGGTTGATCCGGACGATCCCCTCCGACATCGACGCCCGCTGCAAGAGCCCGTCGAGCTCAGTGCGCCGCCTTCCGGTCACCGGGCGCGCGAAGTCGGCCTGCGTCAGCTCGTTCCGCAGAAGCACGTCTGCGAGGAACTGCGCGCGGTTCGCCGCCTCACTCTCGGCCTGCGACGTGGCGCGCTGGTGGACGAACCAGAGGATCGCGCCGGCGGCGAACAGCAGCGCCACCGCCGTATAGCCGGCCACGCGGAGCGTCAGTCTCGGTGGATTGCTCATCAAGTCGGGTTCCTTGGGTTCCTGTGTTCTCGCGCGCGCGAGGACCCTTCCCCGCACCGGCTTCGGACCCATCGGCAAATGGGGGCCTCAATTTGAGTGACGGCACGCTCTGACTCGTACAATCCGCCCATGGCGACGACCGAGGACGGCCGCAAGCTCTCCGGGCTCGAGGAGTGGCGCCAGCAGCTCTACGAGGCGACCCCGGAGCGCTCCGACGAGCTGACGTCGACGATCTCTGGCCTTCCGAACGAGCCGCTCTACGGCTCCGAGAACGTCGACATCGACCACAACGCCGACCTGGGCTACCCCGGCGTCTATCCGTTCACGCGCGGCGTCTACCCGTCGATGTACCGCGGCAAGCTCTGGACGATGCGGCAGTTCGCCGGCTTCGGCACCGCCGAGGAGACGAACGAGCGCTTCCGCTACCTGCTCGAGCACGGTCAGACCGGCCTCTCCACCGCCTTCGACATGCCGTCGCTGATGGGCTACGACTCCGACCACCCGCGCTCGCTCGGCGAGGTCGGTCGCGAGGGCGTCGCCGTCGATTCGCTCGACGACATGGAGACCCTTTTCGCAGGCATCCCGCTGGGCGAGGTCTCGACGTCGATGACGATCAACTCGACAGCCGCGATCGCGCTCGCCTTCTACGTCTGCGTCGCCGAGCAGCAGGGCGTCCCGCGCGAGGGGCTCCGCGGGACGATCCAGACGGACATCCTCAAGGAGTACATCGCCCAGAAGGAGTGGATCTTCCCGCCCGAGCCGTCGATGCGGCTCGTCGTGGACATGATCGAGTTCTGCGCCGAGGAAATGCCTCGCTGGCACCCCGTCTCGATCTCCGGCTACCACATCCGCGAGGCCGGCTCGAACGCGATCCAGGAGCTCGCGTTCACGCTCGCGAACGGCTTCGCGTACGTCGACGCGGCGATCGAGCGTGGGCTCGACGTCGACGACTTCGCGCCGCGGCTCTCGTTCTTCTTCAACGCGCACCTCGACTTCTTCGAGGAGATCGCGAAGTACCGTGCCGCCCGCCGGATCTGGGCCCGGGAGCTGAAGGAGCGCTACGGGGCTCAGAACCCGCGCTCATGGCTCATGCGCTTCCACACGCAGACCGCGGGCGTGTCCCTCACCGCCCAGCAGCCCGAGGTGAACATCGTGCGGACGGCGCTCGAGGCGCTCTCGGCCGTGCTCGGCGGGACGCAGTCGCTGCACACGAACTCGTTCGACGAGGCGCTCGCGCTGCCGACGGAGAACGCCGTGCGCATCGCCCTGCGAACGCAGCAGGTCATCGCCCACGAGACGGGCGTCGTCAACACGATCGACCCCCTCGGCGGCTCCTGGTACCTCGAGGACCTGACGAACCGGCTCGAAGCGGAGGCGTACGGGTACTTCGACCGCATCGCGAAGCTCGGGGGCGTGATCCCGGCGATCGAGGAGAGCTTCTTCCAGCGCGAGATCGCCGACGCGTCGTTCCGCTACCAGTCCGAGGTGGAGGCGAAGCAGCGGATCGTCGTCGGCGTCAACCGCTACGTGGCGGCCGAGGAGCCGCCGATCGAGCTGTTGCGAGTCGACCCGGCGCTCGAGCGCAAGCAGATCGAGCGCGTGCAGGCCGTGCGCGCCAAGCGGGACGCGGCGGCGGCCGAGGCGGCTCTCGTCCGCCTGAAGCAGGCTGCGGCACGGGACGACGAGAACCTGATGCCGCCGATTATCGAGGCCTCGAAGGCGCACGTGACGATGGGTGAGATGTGCGATGCGCTCCGGGAAGTCTGGGGCGTTTGGCGCGAAACTCCCGTCTTCTAACGGCTGACGTTTCCGATTCAAAGGCGTTCCGCCGCGTGATCAAGCCTCGCGGCTCGCGCCTAACCAACCCAAGAAAATCTCGTCTACTCTAGGGAGCGGTGGAAGGCGAACTCCGCATGCCAAAGAAGCCCTTGTGGCGGACCCTTATCTGGGCCGTTGGCCCGATCGTGCTCGCGATCGGCGTGATCGCGTTCATCGTCTCCCACTACAGCGAGTCCGGCGACAGCAGCAAGCCGCTCCCGACGATGCAGCCCGCGAACGCGCCCGCGGCGAGCGTCGTCAACCCGAAGGCATTCGACGAGCAGGCGCGAGAGGTGGCCGGCAAGTTCCTCCTCACGGCGGTTTCCCGCAGGAACACGGGCGCGTCGTGGGAGCTCCTCGACCCGACCTTCCCCGGCAGGGAGGGGTACACGAAGGCGACGTGGGCGAAGGGAGACATCCCGGTCATCCCGTTCCCCGCGGCTCAGTCGGATGCGCGCTTCAACGTCACCTACAGCTCGGGAAACCAGTTGACCGTCGAGGTCGCGCTGGTGCCCACGAAGGGCAAGGCGCAGGTCTTCGAGATGGGGCTCAGGAAGCGCGGCACACGCTGGCTCGTCGACTACTGGATGACGCGCTACCGCCCGGGCGTCCTCCCGGATCCGTCCAAGTAGGCCCCCGTTGTCCGTGAAGGCGCTCCTCGCCTCCCCCCGGATGCGGAGGCGCTTCGGCTGGCTTTCGATCGCGCTCGTCCTCGCCGGCTGCGTCGGCGTCCTGATCGTGCTCATGCCCGGCCGCGAACAGTCCGCAAGCGGCCCGACTGAGTCGACCGGGGGCTACGTTCCGCCACAGCCCGAGAAGAGCGTGAGGATGAGCAACCGCCAGCTCGTCGCACCGCTGCAGGTGGCCGCGAGATTCATCGACACGGCGGTTGCCCGCAAGAACGTCGCTGCATCGTGGGGCATCCTCTCGCCGACATTTGAAGGCAGGGGCGGCTACACCAAGCAGAGCTGGGCCAAGGGCGACATCCCGGTCCAGTCCTTCCCCGTCAGCAGGGCGAAGTGGGACCTCGAGCACTCGTTCCGGAACGAGGTAGGGCTACTCGTGGCGCTCTTCCCGCCGAAGGGCAGCGACTACCGGGCGACCGTCTTCAAGATCGACCTGCGCGCGTTCGGCAAGGGAACGCATCGACGCTGGCTCGTCGACTACTTCGGCCCCATCGGCACACAGAACATCAACGTCGCCCCGGGCGGCGCAGCGCCGCGGACGGGCGGTCTTCCGGATCTCAACCCCCAGGGACGGACCGGCCCCGCGGGCCGGCTGAATCGGGCCTGGATCATCGTCCCGATCGGCATCCTTGGGATGGCCGTGCTGTTCCCGATCGGCTTCGCCCTCACGAATGTCTACCGCGGCAAGCGCGCCGAGCGCGAATTCGCGAAGACCCGCTCGGCCTAGGAAAAGACCGGCTAGACGTCGAGTTGCAGGCCGTCGTGGGCCTGCTCGAGGCCGCCGTCGAGCGGCAGCTCTTGCGGGCGGTGCGTGAGCAGGAGCCGCTTGGCGCCCGAGGCCTCGAAGGCCGAGATCGCCTCCTCCGCCGAGAGGTGCCCACGCGGCTCACCGTCGAGGTCGCCGCGCTCGAGCGTCGCTTCGCAGAGGAAGAGGTCGACGCCCCCCGCGAGCTCGGCGAGACGGTCACTTGGGCCCGAGTCGCCGGAGTAGGCGAGCGTGCGGTCGCTGTTCGTGACGCGGAAGCCGAAGGTCTGCACCGTGTAGTGCGGGAGGCGCGCGGCGGTCAGCTCGAAGCCGGCCGCTTCGAACGGCTCGCCCTCGACGTACTCGCGCAGGTCGAACGTGCGGTTGAACATGTCGGGCGTGCCGAAGCGCGTGCCGAAGGCGGCGAGCTCCTCGCGGCCGCCCGGCGGAAGCCAGAGCTCCGGCCGCTTGTACTCCCGGCCGAGGCCCCACATCGTTCCCCAGACCCACGGCACGAGGTCGCCCCAGTGGTCGAGGTGGAAGTGCGTGATCGCGATCGCGTCCACTTTCGGCCAGCCGTTCACGCTGAACCCGTTGCGCAGCCGGGCGAGAACACCGGGGCCGCAGTCGAGCAGGAGTCGCCGCGGGCCCTCGAGCATGTATCCGGATTGCGCTCCGCCGGGGTTGGGCCAAGCGGGGGAGCACCCAACGACAGTGAGCTTCATCGGCACTCGGTTCCTCGAAGACTAGACGGCGCTTGCAGGATAGATCTTCCCCGATTCGGGGTTCCTATACTCCGGCACGTGGCCGGGAAGATACGTGTCGTCATCGCCAAGCCCGGTCTGGACGGGCACGACCGAGGGGCGAAGATCATCGCCAGAGCGCTCCGCGATGCCGGCATGGAGGTCATCTACACCGGCCTTCACCAGACGCCCGAGCAGATCGTCGAGACCGCGATCCAGGAGGACGCCGATGCCGTGGGGATCTCGATCCTCTCCGGCGCCCACATGACGCTCGTGCCGCGCATCCTCGACGGGCTGAAGGAGAACGGCGCCGAGGACGTGCTCGTCGTCGTCGGCGGGACGATCCCGACCGAGGACTCGGAGGAGCTCAAGAGGCTGGGCGTGGCCGAAGTCTTCACCCCGGGGGCACCTACGGGGGAGATTGTCGAGTTCCTCCAGCAGCGCGTGCCGGCCGCATCGTGATCGACGTCTCGCGCGAGGACGCGATCGCCGTCCTCACCGTCAACCGCCCGGATGCGCTGAACGCCCTCGACGCGCCGACGCTCACCCAGCTTCGCGACCGGCTCCGCGAGGTAGCGGACGACGCCGACGTGCGCGTGGTCGTCCTGACGGGCACGGGCGATCGGGCGTTCGTCGCCGGGGCGGACATCAAATACATGAGCGCGCTCGGCGTGGACGAAGCGCGGGAGTGGGGGGCGCTCGGGCAGGAGGCGGGCCGGCTGCTCGAGACGATGCCGAAGCCGACGATCGCGGCTATCAACGGCTTTGCCCTCGGCGGGGGCTGCGAGCTCGCGCTCGCGTGCGACTTTCGCTACGCAGCGGCGAACGCAAAGCTGGGCCAGCCGGAGGTCAACCTCGGGAT
Source organism: Actinomycetota bacterium (assembly GCA_046729155.1). GTDB lineage: Bacteria > Actinomycetota > Thermoleophilia > Gaiellales > Gaiellaceae > VAXT01. The sequence continues at coordinate 1,765 of JBKPFD010000136.1, read as the reverse complement.
CATCCCGGGATGGGGCGGGACCCAGCGCCTCGCACGCGCGGTCGGCATCGGCCTCGCCAAGGAGCTCGTCCTGACCGGGCGGATGGTCGACGCGGACGAAGCGCAGCGCATCGGGCTCGTCAACGCGGTCTTCGAGCCCGGCGAGCTGATGGAGAAGACGATGGAGACGGCGCGGGCGCTCGCCGCGAAAGGGCCGCTCGCGCTGGCGGCGGCGAAGGGCGCGCTGGACCGGGCACTAGCAGGCGACCACGCCGAGAACCTCCAGCGCGAAGCGGACGACTTCGGCGATCTCTTCGCGAGCGAAGACGCGAAAGAGGGCATGACCGCGTTTGCCGAGAAGAGAGAAGCAAGCTTCAAGGGCCGCTGATTTACAAACGCGCTTCTAACCGTTTCCGAACAGCACGCCGTTAGCGTCCCTGCCGTGCGCACTGCGCTCCTCGTGCTGGCCGCGTGCGTCGCGCTCGTCGGCTCTGCATCGGCGGGCGGCACCCCGCGGGTGGAGCTGGCCGACTTCTCGTACTCGGTGACGGTCAACCGCTTCTGGCACAAGGCGGGGGTGTGTGTCGCGCGCGGGGGCGACGCAGCCCAGGGCTGGCGACTGGCCGGGCTCGGCGAGTACGGCGGCTTCGACTGGTCGCCCGACGGCGGCCGTTTCGTCGTCGCGCTCGAACGACCGCCTGGACCATCCAGGATCTGGATCGCGGCGGCGGGCGCGTCCGCCGGCCTGCGGCTGCTGACCGCGCCGCGCCCGCGCACGGAAGCGGATCGGCTACCGGCCTGGTCGCCCGACGGCTCCCGGGTCGCCTTCGACCGCTTCGTCGGCTTCGGCCCCGGAGTCGACTACCGGCGGACAGGCCTCTGGACGGTCGACGTGGCTTCGAGGCGGGAGCGCCAGCTTTCGGGTCGGGCGCCCACCGACATCGCGTGGTCGCCGAGCGGGCAACTTCTCGCGGTTCGCTTCTTCGAGGACCTCTCGTTGCTCACGGCTGACGGACGGCTGCTCTGGACCATCAGCCGGGCCGAGGGGCAGCTCGGCGAGGTCGCATGGTCGCCGTCGGACGATCTGCTCGCGGCGAGATTCGGCCGCGAGACGCTCCTCCTCAGGCCGGACCGCACGCCGGTGGCGACGATCACCCGCTCGGACACCGAGCTCGACGAGCTCGAGCAGGGTCTCAGCTGGTCGCCGAACGGACGCCTGCTCGCTCTCGGCGGCGGCGCCGTCTACGACAGGAACGGTCAGCCGGCCGGCCGGTACGCACCGCCGACGACGTCGACGGCGGTCGCCTTTTCGCCGAAGTGGTCGCCAGACGGCACTGCGATTGTCTTCCAGCGAGCGCGCCCGGTGCGCGTCGTCTCGAGATACAGCAGCGAGCTCGCGACGCTCGCCGGAGACCTCTTCGTGACGCGCTTCCCGGGCGGCGAGCCGACCGCGCTCACCGCGACGTCCGGCGTCGATGAGCGAGACGTCGTCTTCCGCCCTGCCCGGGTGGGCGGCACCGCCGGAACCGCCGGCGACTGCGTGTACGTTGGGACTCGTGGGCGGGACGTCGTCTACGGCACGGACCAGGAAGACCTGGTCACCACCGGCTCGGGCAACGACGTGCTCCTCGGTGCCGGTGGCAACGACGTGCTCATCGCGGGCGACGGTAACGACCTCGTCCGAGCAGGCCCCGGCCGCGACGAGGTTTTCGGCGGTCGCGGCAACGACCGGTTCTTCACCCGTGACGCGCGGGTCGACCGCGTCTCCGGCGGCGCCGGCTTCGAC
>JBKPFD010000135.1:0-7576 GCA_046729155.1 Actinomycetota bacterium | reverse complement strand
CGGGTGAACAGCCTGATCCGGGTCCGCGACGGCAAGACGAAGGCGGCCGTCCGTGAAGTCGATCTCACGCCCGACGTCGTCGAATTGCTCGGCGAGTGGTGGGGCGAGTGCGGCAAGCCCGCCGACGACGTCCTCGTTTTCTCGACCGGCTCCGGGCCGATCCCCTACTGGAGCTTCACGAAGAGCATCCTCTACCCCGCTCTCAAGCGGGCCGGGATCAAGCGCGAAGGACCGACCGGCGAGAAGCGCACCTGGCACAGCCTGCGCCACACCTACGCCCGGGTCACGCTCGAGCACGGCGCGCCGATCTTCTGGCTCTCCCCGGCAACTCGGACACTCATCCGTGGCGGTGACTCAGGACGTGTACGGCCACTGGTCGCGTTCGGCCCGCAAGACCGAGGCCGAGAAGCTGTCCGGGGCCTTCGTCGTCTGACTCGTACAGCCATCCGTACAGACAGGGGCCCCCGCGAGGGGGCTCTTGTCGTTCCAGGCCGTATTGCTCCGATGGGCCCGGGAGGACTCGAACCTCCGACCAACGGATTATGAGTCCGCTGCTCTGACCAGCTGAGCTACGGGCCCGCAATTCGAGCGTAGCGCAACCCCGGCGCCAGTCGCGGCTTGGCCGGGGCCGGGCTTTGCCGCGCTGGTGAGCTGCTCTGACCAGCTGAGCTACGGCCCTCGTTGCGAGAGTAGCGCAGTCGCCTCTCGGTCCTGTCGCGAGTCGAAAGAGGCGCCGCTAGGATGCGGCGCGGTGAAGGTGTTCCAGCACGAGCGGCGTCTCAGGACGGCCGGGGGGCTCTCCGTGCGGGACATCACCGACGACGTGGTCGAGGCCGTGCGCGAGAGCGGCGTGCGCGACGGAATCGTCTGCGTTTACTCCCCGCACACCACCTGCTGCGTCCGCGTAAACGAGTTCGAGGACGGCTTTCTCGAGGACTTCGCAGGCCTGCTCCGCCGGCTCGTGCCGAGCGACGACTACTACGCACACGACGACTGGGGCCGCCGCACGGAGAACGTCTGCGAGGAGGACATGCAGTCCGGCAACGGCCACTCGCACTGCATGTCGATGCTGCTCGGCTCGGCGGGCGAGGCGATCCCGATCCGGGACGGCGAGCTCTGCCTCGGCACGTGGCAGCGCGTGCTCTTCCTCGAGCTCGACCGCGAGCGCGAGCGGCGCTGGATCGTCCAGGTCGTCGGGAACTAGGAACTAGCCCCTAGGTCTCAGCGCGCTGCGGCGCGCGTGCGGGCGGCTCGGCCTCCGCGCGCACGAGATTGCCGTCCGGGTCCAGCTCGAAGACGAAGAAGTCACGTCCGCCGAGCAGCGGGACCGCCACGTTGAACACCGGCACCGGCCCGACGAATCCCTCGAACGTGCCGGCATGCCCGTGGCCGTGGACGACCAGGTGCGGCCGGTGCTCGAGGATCGGCCTCGCCAGCCGGTCACTGCCGAGAAACGCCCAGATCGTCTTGCGCTCGCCCTCGAGCGTGGTCGTCGTCGGCGCGTAGTGCAGGAGCACGACGCGCACGTCACAGTCCGCGATCTCCCGCAACCCGCGGTCGAGCGCCTCGACCTCCTGCGTCGTCTCCGCGTAGATCTGGCGCAGGAGCGGCTCGCCGAAGTCCGTCAGCTCCGAGTCCGGAAAGCCGCCGACGAAGCCCTTCGTCCCGACAATGCCGATCCGCACGCCCCGCACCTCGCAAACCGCCGAGCTCCGCTCCAGCACCGTCACGCGTCCGGCCGTCAGCGCCGCAGTGACCTCGAGCGCCCGGTTCAAGTGCCAGTCGTGGTTGCCGAACACCGCGTAGATCGGCATGTCGAGCCCGGTGGTGATCTCCGCGAGCACTGCCGCCTCTTCCGGCGCGCCGTGGGTCGTCAGGTCCCCGGCGAGCAGGACGACGTCGGCTTCGTCCTGCACGCGGTCGAAGGCCGTCTCGAGATGGTCGCGATTGGCCTCGCTGCAGTGGATGTCGCCTGCCGCCGCGATGCGCACGGTTTCGTTCGCGCCCGGCATGAGCATCATCTTTCCCGATCGTGGCGAAATTCGATGACCTGATCGAGACGCTGAAGAAGGCCGCGGCGATCCTGGAGGATGCGGACGTCCCGTTCGTCCTCGGCGGCGGCCTCGCGAGCTGGGCGCGAGGCGGGCCGGAGACCGAGCACGACCTCGACCTGTTCGTCAGGCCCGAGGACGCCGAGCGGGCGCTCGAGGCTTTCACGGAAGCCGGCCTCCGTACGGAGAGGCCACCCGAGCAGTGGCTCTACAAGGCCTGGAACGGCGACGTGTTGATCGACATCATCTTCGCGCCGAAGGGCGGGGAGATCGGCAACGACTCGTTCGAGCGGGCGGACGAGATCGAGGTCGCGGCCGTCCGGATGAAGGTCATGGCGCTCGAGGACGTCCTGATCGCGAAGCTGCTCGCCCTCGGCGAGCACGAGCTCGACTACGAGAGCGTGCTCGAGATCGCCCGATCCCTCCGCGAGCAGATCGACTGGCAGGAAGTGCGGTCGCAGACCGCTGAGTCGCCGTACGCGCGCGCCTTCTTCTGCCTCCTCGAGGAGCTCGGCCTGCTCGAGCCCGCTACCGGAACAGCGCCAGCAGCGAGTTGAACACGGTCGCGTTCGGCGGTACCTGCGTCGGCGCACGCGTGATGCTGAAGCTCTGGCACGTTTGGAAGTCGTTGGCCGGCTGTTGCGGCCCGAACCAGGTCTTCGGCTGCGTCGTCTTGTTGGAGACGTCGTCGATCACCGCCCAGGTGCCCTGGAAGGCGTCGACCGTGACCGCGGTCGAGCAGCCCGCGTAGACGACCGCGCCGAGCGCGATGTTGCGGGCCTGCCGCACCTGCGTCTGCAGAGCTTTGACCTGAGCTTTCAGGACCTTGACGTCGCGGAGCAGCTTGCGCTCCGTCGGTGTCGCGGCCGGCGCGGGCGCGGCCAGGGCGAAGACCGCCGCCAGTGCGAACGGGAGGAGGGCAAGCCGCCTCATCGAGGACCTCCTTGTCGGAGAAGCTAGGACAGGAGGTCTATCCCACGCCGAGCGACGCGTGTCAAGAGGCCGCGGCGCGGCTCTGCCGCTCGACCCTCGACCCCGAGCTCTCGACCACTCCGGTCACGCCGAACTTGCCGCGCGGATAACCACGGAGCAGCTTGCGGGCGTAGAGCCGCTCGTCCGCCGCCCGGTAGAGCGAGAGCGCGTTCGTCCCGTCGCGCGGCGAAGACGCCCACCCGAAGGTGATTCGGCAACCCTCCGCGGCCAGTACCGTCTCGAGGCGCTCGGCGAGCGCCGCGGCTTCCTCGACCGTCGGCGCCAGGCTGATGACCGCGAACTCGTCGCCGCCCACGCGCGCTACCTCATCGTGTGCGCCGAGCGACCGCTCGAGGAGGTCGCTGAGCCGCCGTAGAGCGTCGTTGCCCTCCGCATGCCCGAGCTCGTCGTTGATCTCCTTGAGCGAGTCCATGTCGCCGAGCAGCAGCGAGAACGGCTGGTCGCCGGCCAGGCGCCGGTCGATTGCCTGCTCGAACGCGCGCGTGTTCGGAAGGCCCGTGACGAAGTCGCGCTCGGCAAGGATCCGCAGCTCGGCGAGCAGCCGGCGGTTCCGGCTCGCGAAGAAGCCGAGGAGCACGCCCATGCCGACGAACGTGACTCCGCGGATCGTCGTGCTGACCGTCAGCACGTCCCTGGGTGGGATGTGCGGGTTGAGCAGGATCCCGACCACGTAGAGCGCCGTCGCCGTGAGCCCGCCGATCGCGCCAAGGAGCGGCCCGCTCAGCAGCGCCACCAGTGCGATCGAGACGTAGTAGAAGTGGCCGATGCCGAGACCCGGCCGCTCGAAGAGCAGGAAGAGGCCGAAGACGGGGGCAAAGCTCGCCCACGCAAGAGTGGCGAGCAGCCGTCGATCGTGGAAGGCCGCATGCATTCCTCACCGAGCGTTATCGACGTCGTCGCGCGTGTCGTCCCTCAGGTGAGGGGTTCGCGGTGCTTGCGCATGCGGATTTCCGCTGACACGCTTCCGGCGTGGCCTGGCGCTTTCAGCGGCGGAAGAAGCTCTTCCCGGGTGTGACGCTGAACGTGGGTAAGCGCGGCGCCGGTGTGAGCGTCGGCCCGCGGGGCGCGAAGGCGAGCGTCGGGCCGCGCGGGGCCGGGGCGACGCTCACGATGCTCGGGACGGGCCTCTCGTACGTCTGGCGCCGCCGGCGCCGGTGATCGAGTTCGACCACGTGGAGGAGATCGACCGGCCGCCCGAAGAGGTCTTCGCCTACGTCACGAACCTGGCCAACCTCCCGGAGTGGCAGTCGGGCGTGCGCGAGGCGACCGTCGAGGGCCCGATGCGAGCGGGCGCGACCGTCCGCGAGCGGCGCCGCCTGCTCGGCCGCGATCTCTCGACGACGCTGGAGGTGTCGGAGTACGAGCCCGGCCGGCGCTTCTCGCTCCGCGCGCGCTCGGGGCCGCTCCCGTTCGAGGTGACGCACTCGTTCGAGCCCTCGGGCGCGGGGACCCGGCTCGTGTTCCACGGGGAGGCGAAGCCGCCTGGGTTCCTGCGGCTGACGCGCGGGATGGTGAAGGGCATGGCCGAGCGCGAGTTCAGCGCTTACTTCAAGACGCTCAAGCAGGTCCTCGAGAGCGGGTCGTAAACTCGCGCCGAAGCGGATGGCACGGCGTCATCTCATCGGCCTGCTCCTCGCCACCGAAGAGGACTGGCCGAGCGCGTTCGAGGCGATCGTCCGCCGCCTCGGCCCCGTTCGCTGGCGCGGCGAGACGCACGAGCTCGAGACGGAGCGGATCCAGAACGAGCCGTTCGACCTGCGCTACCGGCCCCGGTTCTCGCTCGTCATCGACCGACTCTCGTGGTGGTACGACCTCCCGCGCGAGTGGCTGAAGAAGATCGCGCTGATGGACGACGTGTACCTGCTCAACAACCCGTTCACGTTCCAGGCGATGGAGAAGCACGCCGCCTACTGCGCGATGTTGCGCCTCGGCCTGAAGGTGCCGGACACGTGGCTCATCCCCCACCGGCTCCCGCCCGACAACCCGCGCTACGTGCCCATGGCGGAGCGCTACAACCCGGCCTTCGACCTGGACGAGATAGGCGAGCGGGTCGGCTACCCGCTCTTCATGAAGCCGTTCGACGGGGGGATGTGGATCGGCGTCACGCGCATCACGAGCCCGGCGGAGCTTCGCTTCGCCTACGAGCACTCCGGCGAGCGGCTGATGCACGTCCAAGCGTCGGTCGAGGACTTCGACGTCTTCACGCGGAGTCTCTCGATCGGCCCGCAGACGCTCGTCGCGAAGTACGACCCGGACGCGCACGGTCACTACCGCTACGTCCTCGAGGATGACTTCCTCAAGCCCGAGCTGCACCGCGAGGTCGAGACGATCAGCCGGCTCGTGAACGCATTCTTCCGCTGGGAGTTCAACTCGTGCGAGGTCATCGTCAAGGGCGACGACGCGTGTCCGATCGACTACGCCAACGCATCGCCGGACATCGCCCTCGTCAGCCTCCACTACCACTTCCCCTGGGCGATCAAGGCCCTCGTCGCCTGGTGCCTCTTCTGCTCCGTGACGAGCCGGCCGATGCGCATCAACCAGTCGACGGCCGATTACTTCGCCGTCGGCGACGACCCTGAGCTCTCGTACGAGGAGAAGCTCGGCCGCTATCGGGAGCTCGCCGACTCGTACTTCCAGGCCGACGAGTTCCGCGAGTTCTGCGGCGAGGCCCTCCCCCACCTCCGTGAGGCGACGCTGGAGTACGTCGCCAGCCCCGAGTTCGACGAGCTGACCGTGCGGACGATCACGCACGAGGTGTTCGAGCCCGACCAGCACGAGACGCTGATCGAGCGCTCACGGCGAAACGTCGCCGCCTGGGCCGCCGACGAGCGCGCGGTCTGATGGCGCGCCGCGTCCGGTCGCTCGAGGCGGCCGCGGCCTGGGTCGACGAGGCCGGGCTCGCGGTCGTCTACTCGAGCGTCGACCTCGTGCTGCCGTCGCTCTGGGAGGCGGTCGGCGGGCCAGACGCGGACTGGGCGATCCGCGACGAGCACGGCAAGGCAGTCGATTTCACGCCGGAGTTCTCGAAGCTCTGGCGCTGGAAGGACGAGCTGCCCGAGAAGAAGCTCGCCTGCTCGGGCCGGCACCTCGGCCGCGACTCCGCTTCCCTCGTCGCGAAGCGGATGCTCGCGCCGCTGTACGCGCTCACCGGCCGCCCGGGCCGGCCAGAGGACTTCCGCGACCTCGAGCTCGACCCGCTGGAGCGCGAGACCGCCGAGGCGATCCTCGAGAACGGGCCGTGCAGCGGCCCCGAGGTCCGCCGGCTGGTCCCCGGCGAGAAGCGGAAAGTCGATGCGGCGATCAAGCGCCTGCACCGCTCGCTCGTCCTCACGAATGCGGGTGTCGTGCAGCAGGACGCGGGCTGGCCCGCGATCCGGAACGACCTCTTCGCGCGGCGCTGGAGGCGTGAGTTGGAGCGGCTGCCGCGGGTAGAAGAAGCCCGGCGGACGCTCGCTGCCGAGACCCTTCGCACTGCCGGTGAGGTCTCCGCCGCCGACCTGGCTGCGGTCCTACGCTGGCGGCGAGGCGTGGCGACGTCGACGCTCGAGGAGTTGACCGAGCTGGGATCGGCGCGCGAGCGCGAGGAGGACGGAATCCGGCTCTGGAGGAGCTAGCCGGGCAGCTTCAGACGTCTCCAACAACCTTGGAGACCTGCGCTTCGCGTTCCTCGTGGTTGGAGGGACTCGCGCCTCTGGATCGAAGGGAGTCCACTCGAGCCCGGCGCCTAGCCGCAGGGCGCCGGGCTCATCACTTTGCAGACGGCAAGGATTCGCCGCCGCCGGCATCTGGCACGTGGCGAGGGTCGGCCGCCCCGACCTTCCTTTCGGCGGTGGGGTCACGGCCCTCGCTGATGCCTGCTCCGTGCGTTTCTAGACAACGCGGATGAGCCGCCCCGGGGAAGGACCATCGCACCCGGCGGCGAGCGCTTTTCCGCCAATCCCTCCCAGACGGCGGTAGCGCGAGGCCTACGCCGCGGTGACGGGCGGCCGATGCTCCTCGAGTAGGAGCCGGCCGATCGACTTTGCGCGCTGGGCTGCCTCGAGGTCGCCCTCGCCGGCCGCGACGATCGAGCCCTTCATGAGGATGTGCCACTTGCGGGCGAAGTCGTCCGGGTCCTCGAGGCCGGCCTCCTCTGCCATCGAGCGCAGGATCGAGCGAATGTTCGCGAGGTGGACGACGCTCGCTTGGCCAACGGGATGGCCGTTGTCCGACGTCTCGAGCAGCACGTTGATGAACGAGCAGCCGTCGAACGCGGGCTCGTGGAACCACTCGTCGAAGACGTCGAAGATCGCGAGCAGCTGCTCCTCCGGCGTGGACGCGCGCTGCCTCGCGCCCGATTCGACCTTCCCTTTCGTCCACAGCTCCTCGCGGCGCTGAAGGAACGCGAGCACGAGCTCGTCCTTCGACTTGAAGTGCCGGTAGAGCGTCGCCTTCGCAACGGCGGCGCGCTCGATCACCTCGTCGACTCCGACGGCGCGGATCCCGCGTCGCGAGAACAGCTCGTAGGCGGTGTCGAGGATGCGCTCCCGCGC
>JBKPFD010000134.1:0-3864 GCA_046729155.1 Actinomycetota bacterium | reverse complement strand
CCCGACACTCGTCGTCGAGCGCGGTGAGGCTCCGGCGATTCGTATTGCGAGCGTTGCCCAGCCGGGTATCGTCTCCGAGCTTGCCGAGCACCTCGCCGGCCTGAATCTGGGAGAGGAGGACGCGGTGAGCCGTGTCCTGGTTGTCATTCCGCTGCGGGCGGGTGCCCGCGACCGAGCGAAAGCGCTAATCCGCGAGGGCCCGCCGTTCGATCCGGACGCCGCCGGCCTCGAGCGCAACCACGTCTTCCTCACCGAGAGCGAGGTGGTCTTCGTCCTCGAGGCGACGACCCCCGACTCGATCGAACGCCTGGTTCGAAGCGCGAGCGTCTGGACGGCTGCGTCCGGTTGGGCCGAGCTCGCGGCAGGCCCGCCGCGGATCGCGGAGGACGTCTTCGACTGGGTCCGGCCCGAGGTGCGCGAGAACGTGGTTTACACGCCGACGCCGGGCCCCGGCGACAGCGAAGGCGGCGACCTCTATGCGCCTTGAGAGCTCGAAGGAGCTAGAGGCCGTGCGGGTGAGCGCGGTCCTGGTCGCTGCGGATGGCGACGCCAAGAGCGGCGAAAAAGATCACCACGACGAGGAGCGTCACGCCGAGACCGGCCAGGAACCACGTCCAGCCTTCCGCGAAGTCGAGCATTTCGTGCCTCCTTTCTGCCCCGATCGTCGCCGCCGACAGGCGCTGTCACATCGGCGAGCTCCCGCATTCGGATCGCGGGAGATCCGCAGCGAGGTCAGCGTCGACCTGTACTGGCTACCGGTCGGCGCGGGTGGTCATTTCGTGCGGCTGAACGGGCGCGTCTACGAAGCCCTCGCGGCGAGGATCGAACGCCGTCCCGCCCTGGCCCTCTACCACTCGGCGCTCGAAGTCCGCGTTCCGGAAGGCCGCTACGTCATAGAGCAGGCGCCCGTCCGAGACGGCAACGGAGAGAGGAGAGGAGTAGTCGCGGAAGGTCCCGTCGGCAGCCGCCGAGCTACGAGATGGCGAATCTTCCGCTACGAGCTGCGCCGCTGGTACGAGGGCGAGATCCCCGACGCCGCCGAGGCTGTCGAGAGCCCGCGAAGACTCGGCGGTGATCCGCACGTGGCGCGCCGGCTGCTCGAGCTCGTGCCTCGGTGCCGATGCTCGTGTGGGGGCGAGACGAGGAGCGGACCGGCGAGATGTGGAACTCGAACTCGGTGATCGCCTGGCTGCTTGCGGGGAGCGGCTTCGACGCCGAATCGATCAAGCCGCCAGCCGGCGGCCGTGCGCCGGGGTGGCACGCGGGAGTCGTGATCGCCAAGCGCCGTTCAGAGGGCCAGGAGGCCGCGGACGCTTGCGGCGATCACCAGCTCCTCCCGGGCGCTGATCGCCTCGACCCTGAAGTCGCCCAGGAACCCGAGGCGCCTGGCCACAGCGTCTCGGACGTCTCTGCGGTTCTCGCCGACTCCGCCCGAGAAGGCGAGGACGTCGAGGCCGCCTAGGGCGGCCGCCATCTGTGCTGCGGCCGCCGCTATGCGGTACGTGTAGACGGCGAAGCCGAGCGGGTCCTCGAGGCCGCCGAGCGCTTCGAGCCCCGACTCGTGCTCGAGAGCGCTGTCGAGCTCGTCCAGAGTCAGGCCGTGCTCCCGAAGGAGGTAGAGCAACGCGCCCGGGTCGACCGAGCCGGAGCGCGTCGCCATCGGAACGCCTTCGAGCGGGCTGAAGCCCATCGTCGTGTCGATCGAGCGCCCGTTCCGAACGGCGGTCACCGAGCAGCCGCCGCCGAGGTGGCAGACCACTAGCCGCGCGGCCTCCACCTGCTCGGCGACCGACTGCACCGCCAGGCCGTGGAAGCCGTACCGCCGGACGCCCCAATCCTCGCGCCAGCGGAGGGGGACGGCGTAGGTCGCGGCCTCGTCCGGAATCCCGGCGTGAAAGGCCGTGTCGAAGACGGCGACATGGGGCACGTCGGGCAACGCCGCCTGCGCTTCGCGGATCGCCCGTAGCGCCGGCTCGTTGTGAAGCGGCGCCAGCGGCCGCAGCTCCTCGATCGCCGCGAGCACTTCGTCGTCGACGAGCGCCGGCTCGCGGAAGCGCTCGCCTCCGTGCACGACCCGGTGCCCGACCGCGTCCGCCGGCTCGAACGCCTCGACGGCCTCCGAGCTCCCGTTCTCGACGAGATGCAGCTTCAGGCTCGTCGAGCCTGCATTGACCGTCAGTACGGCCAGGACCAGTCGCGCACTTCGGGAACGTCCTCGCCGTGCTCGCGCGTGTAGGCGCGGCAGCGGAGGCGTTCGTCGACCATCTGCTGGCGGAGCCCGGCGGCCTCGGCGGCGAGCCCGGGAACGCGGTCGACGACGTCCATGACCAGGTGGAAGCGATCGAGATCGTTGAGCATGACCATGTCGAACGGCGTCGTTGTCGTCCCCTCCTCCTTGTAGCCGCGCACATGGAGATTGCCGTGGTTCGTGCGCCGGTACGTGAGGCGATGGATGAGCCACGGATAACCGTGGTAGGCGAACACGATCGGCCGGTTCGTCGTGAAGAGCGAGTCGAACTCGCCGTCCGACAACCCGTGCGGATGCTCGCTCTCCGGCTGCAGCCGCATCAAGTCGACGACGTTGACGACGCGCACCTTGAGGTTCGGCAGGTGCTCACGGAGGAGTGCGACGGCGGCGAGCGTCTCCAGCGTGGGCACGTCGCCGCAGCACGCCATGACGACGTCCGGATCGGCGCCCTCGTCGTTCGACGCCCAGTCCCACCTCCCGATCCCCCGCGTGCAGTGGACGATTGCGACGTCCATCGAGAGGTAGTTCAGGGCGGGCTGCTTTCCGGCGACGACGACATTGACGTAGTCCCGGCTGCGTAAGCAGTGGTCGGCGACCGAGAGGAGCGTGTTCGCGTCCGGCGGCAGGTAAACGCGGATGATCTCGGCCTTCTTGTTGACGACGTGGTCGACGAAGCCCGGATCCTGGTGCGAGAACCCGTTGTGGTCCTGGCGCCACACGTGCGACGTGAGCAGGTAGTTGAGCGACGCGATCGGCCGGCGCCAGGGGATGTCGCGTGTGACCTTCAGCCACTTCGCGTGCTGGTTGAACATCGAGTCGACGATGTGGATGAAGGCCTCGTAGCAGCTGAAGAGCCCGTGCCGACCGGTGAGCAGATAGCCCTCGAGCCAGCCCTGGCAGAGGTGCTCGGACAGGACCTCGAACACGCGCCCGTCGCGTGCGAGCCCCTCGTCGGTGGCGGTGGTTTCCGCGTTCCAGGCGCGCGCGGTGACATTGAAGACGTCCCCGAGCCGGTTCGACGCGGTCTCGTCGGGGCCGAAGAGCAGGAAGTTGTGCGGGTTGCGCTCGACGACGTCCCGCAGGAACGAGCCGAGGACGCGCGTTGCCTCGCTCCGCGTCGTGCCGGGTGCCGGCACTTCGACGGCGTAGTCGCGGAAGTCGGGCAGGACGAGGTCGCGCAGCAGCTGACCGCCGTTCGCGCTCGGATTCGCGCTCATCCGCCTCTCGCCGCGCGGGGGCAGCTCAGCGAGCTCGGGTACGAGGCGGCCGTCCTCGTCGAAGAGCTCCTCGGGCCGGTAGCTGCGTAGCCACTCCTCGAGCACGCGGAGGTGCTCCGCGTTGTCCCGCACGTCCGTCATCGGCACCTGGTGCGAACGCCACGTGCCCTCGACCGGGAGGCCGTCGACCTCCTTCGGCCCGGTCCAGCCTTTCGGCGTGCGCAGGACGATCATCGGCCATCGCGGGCGGCGGTCGTCGTCGCCGGCCCTCGCCGCTCGCTGGATCTGCTCGATGTCGTCGAGCGCGTCGTCGAGAGCGGCTGCGAAACGCTGGTGCACCTCCGCGTGCTCCTCGCCGTCGAAGCCGCCGGTGACGAGCAGCGGCCTGTAGCCGTAGCC
>JBKPFD010000133.1:0-2845 GCA_046729155.1 Actinomycetota bacterium | reverse complement strand
ATCGACGCCTCTTTCGGGCTCGAGACCACCGGAGTCACGAGGTGCGGAATCGACTCGTAGTAGGACAGCTCGATCCGCTTGGGATCGATGAGGATCATGCGCACGTCGTCGGGGGTCGCGCGCAGGAGTGTCGACGTCAGGATCGTGTTGATGCAGCCGGACTTGCCCGAGCCGGTCGTCCCGGCGATGAGGATGTGCGGCATGCGGGCGAGGTCGGTCCAGACGGCGTTGCCGGAGATGTCCTTGCCAAGCCAGACGGCGAGCGGGCTTGCAGTCTGCGGGAGGTCGTCGTAGACGTCGCCGAGCGTGACGAGGTTCGGGCTCAGGTTCGGGACCTCGACGCCGACGGCCTGCTTGCCGGGAATCGGCGCGAGGATGCGGATCTCGGTCGTCGCGAGCGCGTAGGACAGGTCGTCCTTGAGCGCCGCGACTTTCGACATCTTCGTACCGGGCGCGAGCTGGAGCTCGTAGCGCGTGACGCGCGGGCCGACGATCTGGCCGATGACGGTCGCCTGCACGCCGAAGTCGGCGAGCGCCTGCGTGAGCGCCTGGGCGACCTGCGCGCTCCCCTCGCCGGGGCTGCCGTTCGAGGTGCCGGTGCGGAGGAGGCTGCGGTCGGGCAGGCGGTAGTCCTTCGCCGGCGGGGTCGCGTCGAAGACGCTCGGCTCCTCTTCCGGCTCCTCCGGGCGCACGTTCTCCTCGGTCGGGAACGGGATCAGCGCGGCGGGCTCGGCCTGGCCGACGACGTCGGGGAACGCGGTCGCGCCGTCGACGGGCGGGTGCGCCGGCTGGGCGGTGGAGATGATCTCGGGCTGCTCGGCATCCTCGGGGACGCGGTCGAGCGAGCGCCTGGCCGCGCGGGCGGTTTGTCGCATCGCGTGGCCGGAGCTGCGCAGGATCGCTCCGATCGACGCCCCCGAGAGCAGCACTGCGCCGGCGATCAGGAGCGTGACGCCGACGAGCGTCGCCCCCGTCTCGCCGAGCATCGCCGCCAGCGTGCCCGCGAGGGCGCCGCCGATCCAGCCCCCGTGCTCGCCGAGGGTGATCATCAGGCCGAGCGCCGAGACGGTCATGCCGGTGCGGAACGGGCGCAGCTCGACGACGGAGCTACGCACGAGCATCAGGCCGCCGACGGTGACGAGCGCGATCGGCAGCGCGTAGACCGCATCGCCGATCACTGCCCGGAACGCGTCGACGATCCAGCTGCCGACCGACCCTCCGTTCCAGCCGAGGTAGACGACAGTCGCGAGGAAGAGGCCGAACGCGGTCAGCCCGAGCCCGATCAGCTCGGGGTGCTGGTGGCCCTTCGGGCGCTTGGAGCGTTTGGTCCGCGCTCTTTTCACGCGCGCGGGCGTGCGTGTCTTGAGGGTCCGTCGTTTACGCCGGCGGGGCGCCATGGGCGCGAATTCGAGGCGTAGCAGCGCCTTCCTGCTGTCCAAACGCGGGTCGAGCCGCCGACGGCGAAGCGCTCTTCTCGACGAATGGAAATGATCCGGTAGAGGTTTCGGATGTCAACGTCACTCGAACCCGAATTCAGTTTCGGAGGCTCTGGCTCTCGCGATCCGGCCGAACCGGTCGCCTCGGATACGTGCGACATCTGTGGAGCTCCGCGCACGAGATCCGAGCGACGGCGGATTGTCTGGGATGCCGGACGCGGTGTCGAGCTCGTGCTCGCCGACCTGTGTCGCGACTGCGCCGAACAACCTGACCGCCTGCTCGAGATCTACGGGGGGCGTGACCAGGAGGCTCTCAGGGTCACGCACGCGGATGCCGTCTCAGCGCGAGAAACGGCGCCGCGGCACCGGGTTCGTGGCTTCGTCCTGCGTGGCCTCGTGTACATCCTGGTCGCGTTGGCGGCATTCGTCGTGGTCACGATCGTCGCGTCCCGCGGCTAGATCTACCTGAACCTGCAGTTAATTGCTGTTTTCTGCCCTTGAAATTTCTCCGAGGCACGTTTTACTGGACGGGTCTACTGATCTGCGGCCCGCCCTGCGGAGTGGCGGTTCGGTCGCAGAGAGAGGCGTGTCATGCGGCAGAGGGTTCATCTCCCCCCCTCACCGCCCGCCCACGAACGGCATCAGGGCGGGTCGATGCCGGCATGCCCGGAACAAGTCCTCGACTCAGGAGGTGACAACCCACCACTCCGACGTCCTGCGGACCCCCAGTTTGCAGGGACTCACATCACATCGCAGCATGGAAAGGAAGGAGCAGAGAGAGGCATGCGGCAAACGAAAGGATTCAAGCGAAACGTCGTTCTTGCTCTTGTGATCGGCGTGGTCGCCGCCCTGGCGACCGGGGCTCTTGCTGCAACAATCATCAACCCCGACAATGCCCCGTCGGGTACGCATTTGCAGTCCGGTGCGATCGGCTGCGACGTTGGTGACGACGGCCTCACGGTCTCGTGTACCGCATTCGAGCTGGCGGGAGTCGGCAACACGAACGCGGTCGAGACCTTGAGAGCCACTTATTCGGGGGTCGTCGACTGCCGGAACCACGGTGGAAACGTCGTGGAGTCCCACGAGACGACGTTCGACGCCGTCGATTCGGACCTGTTGCGTCCAAGCAGGAACGGACGGTTGCGCGTGTCGGCCCAGTCGGTAGGCCCCGACATCGACCTGGCAGAACCCTGCCCGAATCCGAACTGGACGCCCGAGTTCCACGAGGGGAGTCCGACGCTGGACAGCTTCTCGTACACGCTTACCTTCGCCGGCTTTACGGACCCATACATCACGATCACCGGTCCGTGACGGAAGTGAGCCGCTAAGAAGAACCAGCATTGCCGAGGGGGCCGCATGGCCCCCACGGCGTAGCTTTCCTCTCAGCTGGGTGTCAGCGCCAGCCGTGT
>JBKPFD010000132.1:0-9021 GCA_046729155.1 Actinomycetota bacterium | reverse complement strand
GACGATCAGGCCCGTGCCGAGCTTGACGACGACCGGCGCTTCCAGCGCTACTCCCGGGTCTGCGTGCCGTCGCCGACGATCCGGTACTGGCGCAGCCAGAGGTCGCGGTACGTGACCGGCCCGCGCGGCCCCGGCACGCGGTCGACGTTGATGCCGGTCTCTGGTGCGCCGGTCAGCTCGAAGCCGTCCGTGAAGCGAGTCGTCGCGTGCCAGAACGCCGCCGTCCCGCGGTAGCCGTCGAGGAAGCGCTCCGCGGCGGCTCCGTCTTCCGTGACGATGCCAGCCGCGAGCCCGGACGTCTCCTCGTTCGCGATCCGCACCGCCTCGTCGAGGTCGTCGACAACGTCGAGCGTCACGGTCGCCACGCGGTCGGGGTCGTTCGCCCACTCGTAGCCGAGCCGGTCGCGGTCGAACGGCAAGACGCCGTCGCCCGCGGCCTGCCCGGCGCGCTCGGTCGCCCGCACCTCGACTCCCTTGGCCGCGAAGACGCCGAGGAGCTCCGGCAACACGTCTGCGGCCGCACGGTCGACGAGGGCGAGGTTGAGCCGGTTGCAGACGCCGAGGCGGTCGAGCGCGGCCTCGGCGATCCGCAGCGCGCGCTCCCGGTCAGCCTGGGGATGGACGTACAGGACTCCCCCGCCCTCCGCGTGCGCGAGCGTCCGCACGCCGTTCTCGGCTGCGACAGCCGCGAGCTCGGCGGTCGTCGGTCCGCTCCCGCGCAGGATCACGAGGGGAATCTGGTTCGGCATCGTCACGAGCACGTGCGCGCCCTCGCGGTCGGCCGAGCGAACGAGCCCGACGGCGCCCGGCGGCAACCCCGCGCGCTCGAGCGCAGGCCGCAGGACGTCGTCGACGAGGACGGTCACCGTCCGCAGCGCGGCCCCGCCGGTGCGGAGCACGGCCGCGTTGAGGCTCTTCAGCAGCTGGCCCGCGATGTCGAGCGCGACGTTCGGCCGCGCCTCGAAGTTCGCTCCGACGGTGCCGATCGGGATTCGCCGCTCGCTGACGTGGAGCCCGTTCGGAAGCGTCCAGGCGTCGACCTCGCGCTCGAGCGGCTCGATCCTCGCCACCGCCTCGACCTGCTCCGCGAGCGCGTCGATGCGGCTGTCGTCGAGCCGCAGTCGGTCGAGCATGCCCTCGTCCAGCCGGCCCGCCGCGGCCTCGCAGTCGGACTCGTTCGCGGCGAGAACCTCGGCCCGCCGCGCGCGGACGAAGGCGGCGGCGGCTCGGAGCGCCTCTGCGACCGCATCGTCACTCAGCTTCGACACTGCGAGGTTCGCTTCCGCCGCCTCGCGCTCGACTGCCGTGCGCAGCTCGTCCACGTCGTCCCTCCGCTCGACTCTACTGCCTTGCCGGCCTGCGAGGCCTCGAGGCGAGACGGCGCGCCGCCACGCCGGCCAGGACGGCGCCGACGAGCAGGGGCAGCCGGAATGCCAGCCCGACCCAGACCGGCACCTCGGCATCGGACGGGGAGTCGGGGTCGCCGAACGGGACGGCGACGGCGATCGCCACGAGCGGAAGGGCGAGCGTCCAGAGCCGTCCCGAGAGAGCCCCGACCGCGAAGTGGACAGCCGCCAGCCCAACGAGCCCGGCCAGCGAGTACGGCGGTGACCCGCGGTCGGCGACCTCTGCCACCCCGGCCATCAGCACGACGTAGCCGGCGACGAGCGCGAGCGAGAACGTCATCCCGCAGGGCGCGATGTCGGCTCGCGGTGCCGGCGTACGACGACGAGGCCGACGAGCACCACGCCCGCGAGCAGCAGCCCGAGCCCGATCCACCGCGGGGAATTCTCGGCCCAGCCTTCCTCGGCGGGCGCGACGTCGACGAGCAGTGCGCCCCGGGGACTGTTGATGTTGCTGGTCGCGAGGAAGCCGACCTGATGACGGCCCGGACGCAGCGCCTCGAACTCGAACGTCTGCGCGGCGGGACCGCGCAGGACGGCGAACGTGACCTTCTTCCTGGGCTCGTCGAGCCGCAGCGACGAAGCGTCGTAGACCGGCTCGATCGAGACCCGGCGGAGAACGTCGGCGCGCGTCTTCGGCGCGACGGCGACCTTGATCCGGAAGGAATCGCCCACCGTCGGCCGCGCGTCGAGCGGCTCGATCGTCAGCGCAAGCGGTGTCGGCGCGCGACGGGTGGCCTCGATCGCGCTGTCCGGATGGACGACCAGTCGCGCCACACTCGCCCCCTTGAACTGCTCGAGGTGGAGCCGTGCGCCGACACGACCCGGGCGGACGCTCTTGTCCTGCAGATAGTTGTAGAACGACACCTCAGCCGTGCGTCCGCGGACGACGCGCGACGTGTCGCCCGTGAACACGTCGTAGGCGCTCCAGCGCAAGGCGGAACCCCTTGGCGTCCGCACTGGCTCGAGCTCGACCTGCGCGAAGGTGCGCGTGCCCACGTCCGCGCTCACGTAGACGCGTGATCCGGCCGCCAGCCTCGCCAGCGTGACCGTGAAGTGGAGCTTGCCGACGTACCACTCGTCCGGCCCCTGCCGCGCTCCCGCCGGAAACGAGACCGAGCCGAGTTGGAAGAACCGGTCCCGCCCACCGGGCCGTACGTCGAGCTCGGTCGAGCGGAAGGCCTGCACCGGAGTCAGGCCGAAGCGCCGCTCGAACTGGGTCCGGCCGTCAGCTGCGGGCGCGCTCGAGACGAGCGCAAGGGCGATCAGCCCGGTGGAGGCGAGAGCGGCTGCCCCCGCCTCCACCCGATTCGTGACTACGCGACCCAGAAGACCGAGGCGTATCCGTTGCTCCGGACGTAATGGTTGCCCTGGTCGTTGTTCTGGGCGTTGTACCAGAACTGCTGATTGCGCCAGCCGGGCCGTCCGAGGTTCCCTGTCCAGTAGTTGTAGAGGTTGCCTTCGGCGGTCTCCGTGTATCCGAACCACGAGGCCGCGGTCGTGCATTGCGGCTCGTTGTGATCCTGGTGCGCAGAGGCGATGATCCAGTACCCCCACGACGTGTTGTACATGCGGTCATGGACCGCCCTGCCCGCCGCATAGAAGCGGATGTGGTCGGCAGTCGACGGGAAGGGCCACCCGGCGCCCGGGCAGCAGGTCGTCTTCTTGCCCGAGTCGCCGTCCCAGTTGAAGCCGGCGCCGTCGTTCAAACGGGCGTACTGCGCGCTCGCGCACGTGCTGCCCTGGTCGTAGCGCGGCTCGAGGATGTTGTCCTTGACCTTGTTGATCTCGGCGTTGTTGTAGAAGAGGAGCACCATCGGCCAATCGACGTTCGTCCTCGTGATGCAACCGGTTCCGTTGCAGTGGAAGTCCCAGTTCCGGAACCCGTCCTCCCTGATGTACATGATCGTGTAAGCGCTCTCGTTCGCCGTCACGGCGTCGGCCCGCTGTGAGACGCCGAGGGCGGCGGCCCCGGCCACGAGAAGGGCGACCGCAGCTGCGGCGGCGAGGCGCGTCTTCTTGCTTCGCGTCATCGGGTCACTCCTTCCACTCAGCGCGGGGTCATGGGCTGCGGCGGCAGTGCCCTGCGCGCCGCCGCTTCTGGCTGGTACCTGGCGACGTTCGCTCCCGGGAGCGGCTCGATCCGCACCACCTTGCCGCTCGCGAAGTCGACCGAGACGTGCACGCCGCTCACGTTCGTCGCCTCGACGGAAGCTCTCGTCGCGACGAACGGCGGTGACAGCTGCTCGGTCTCGTCGTAGTAAATGGCGGGCCAGGTCCCCACCACGATCTTGGGCTCTGCCCATCGGATCTCGAGGCCCGCGCCGAGCAGCCGGTCACCGTGGAGCGTCGTCCATGGCACGACCAGCGTCGACTTTTGCCCGTCTGCGATGAGGCCGCTGACCACGGGGTGGCTCGTTGCAATCTCCAGGGCACGAGTCCGTTCGGCGGCAGACAATGTCGGCGACGCGCCGGTCCCTCCGACCGCGCCGGGGACGGCGGGCGGCGCTGCCGGCGGGTCGCCTCCGCCGAAGGCCCCAGCGAGCGGCGACAGCAGGAACGCGCCGGCGGCGATCAGGACCACGCCCAGTCCCAACGCCGTCTGACGACGAGCGTTGCTGACAAGTGAAGTACTCACCACACCTCCTTTCGAGGAGCGGTTGACGGCCAGTTGAGTATCCGACTCGCGAAGACGGTTGTCAACGCCGGTCAGCGGGCCCCGGCCGGAATCCTTCTCAGCTCGGCGACGAGCTCCTCACGGCGCGAGTAGTCCTTCTCCTTGCCCTGCCGGAACTCGGTGACGTACCGCTCGAAGTCCCAGTCCTTCAGGAACTCCTCGGTCGCCTTGCGGCCCGACTCGTAGAGGGCGAGGGCCCGCTCACGCGTGATCTCGAACTCGGTCGTTCCGACGCCGAGGGTCGGGATCGGGATCGTGCGCGCGAACTGCTCCTTCTCGATGTACAGGCGGTCGTGTGCCTCCATCATCGTCTGCGCCATCGCCTTCACGTAATCGACCAGGGCGCTGACTCCGCGGTCCCTCTTGCCGTCCTTCTCCAGCCGGTGGCCGATCGGCTTCTTGGGCTCGGGCTCGACCAGGAGGAGTCCGAAGGTCGGCCAGCTGGGCTCCTCGCCGGGTTCGCAGTCGAAGAGCCAGACCGGGAAGTTCGAGAGCATGCCCCCGTCGACGATCGTGTGGTCTGTGTCCGTCTTCTTGTTCTTGATGCGAACGGGCTCGAAGAAGATCGGGATGCTCATGCTCATGCGCACGGCGAGGGCGACCTCGAGGTCGTCCTGGTCCTCGTAGCCGAGCTTGCCGGCGTCCTTGGGCAGCACGAGCAGGCGGCGCCCGGTGACGTCCGACACGATCACCTGGAGCCGCGACCGGTACTTCGGATCGGTCTCGTCCTTGATGACCAGGTCTCGGAAGGTGCGGATGCCTTTCGCTTCCAGCTTCTCCTTGATCCAGTCGTAAAAGCGGGTTCCCTCAAAGATCCCCTGGTCCAGAAAGATGCTCGCCGCCTTGCCGAGCCTGTCCTCCCAGGCCTTGTCCTGGAACTGCCGGTAGTCGAGCGAGACGATGATCTCCTTCAGCTCGTCCGCGCGATAGCCCGCCGCGATCAGGGCCGCCGTGATCGCGCCGGCGGAGGTGCCGGCCACGTTCTTCGGCTCGTAGCCCTTCTCCTCGAGCATCGAGTACGCGCCCGCGAGCCCGATGCCCTTGACGCCGCCCCCCTCGCAGACGAGGTCGACGTAGTTCTCGGTCTGTTCCTCTGCAGCCATCTCTACCCTCCTTGACGTCGATGGCCGCAGAGTCAACGACGTTCGCTGGCACCCTGGACCTTGCACGCGTTTCCGCGAAAGTGTCAAGAGCACGGTGAGCGCTGAGCTCGACCTGAGCCCGGCCGCGCGCATCGCCGAGGTGATCGCCCGCATGCACAAGCTCGTCCACGCACTGCCGGCCGGAGACGGGGTCCGCGCCTTCACGACGCTCTACCTCGCCGTGACCGAGGCCGTCGAGGAGGCGGCGCGGCCGGGCGACTTCGAGGACGCGCCGTTCGTGCGCTGGCTGGACGTCGTGTTCGCGAACCTCTACTTCGAGGCGCTGCGCGGCGGCTTGCTCGCGTCGGGCCGGGTGCCCAAAGCCTGGGCTCCGCTCGTCGAGGCGCGCGATCGGGCCGGCGTCGTCCCGCTCCAGTTCGCCCTCGCCGGGATGAACGCGCACGTCAACCGCGACCTGCCCGTTGCCCTCGTGCAGACGTGCGAGGGCCGGAACGTCGAGCTGCGCGCGCGCTCGCCGCAGCAGCGCGACTTCCGCAAGATCAACGCCCTGCTGGCGGTGGTCGAGGAGCAGGTCAAGGCGGAGCTCCTGACCGAGGCCCTCCGTGACTTCGACGTGGCGCTCGGCGATCTCGACGATGTGATCGCGATGTGGAACGTCTCCCGCGCGCGCGAAGCGGCCTGGGCGAACGCGGAGACGCTCTGGGCGCTCCGCGGCCTGCCGCGCGTCCGCAACGACTTCCTGCGCTCGCTCGACCGCATGATCGGCTTCGCCGGTCGCGGGCTGCTCCGACCGGTCACATTGCATAATCGGTAAGCCGTCAGACTCTTCCGCTCGTTCACCCAAGGCCCCTGGTGGGTGCACTCGTTCGCCGGCGCGGGCGTCCTTGCCGTACTGATCGCGATCGGGCTCGCCGTCGCCGCGTTTCTCTTCATCGACTTCGTGAGCGAGCACGGGCCGGTGAAGTCGGACATCCCCAAGCAGACCGAGCCCGCGGCAGAGGAGCGGACCGAGCTCGCGGAGCGGTTCGCGCCGGTCCTCCGCTACGACTCGCGCGAGCTCTTCATCCCCATCAGCCGCGGCGCGTACGTCGCCCGCACACAGCTGAAGGAGCAGGAAGGCAGGTTCTTCCGGCTCCTGAACGCGATCCCCAAGGAGGACACGCTCCCCGCCGTCGAGGGCGCGTGCGTGCGGCTTCGCGGCTGCGTCTACATGCTCGACGTCCGCGGGGTCGAGCCCGACCCGCCGAAGAAGTCACAGGCCGCCTACGGCGCGATCCAGCGCCGGCTGCTCCGCGGCGGCGAGCGGCCGACGATCTACGCGCACGTCACGCAGTACGAGGACTCCGGCGACTACGCCGTCCAGTACTGGTTTCTGTACCTGTTCAACTTCCGGCTCAACGAGCACGAGTCGGACTGGGAGCAGATCACCGTCCGGCTGAACGAGGACAAGGAGCCGCTCGACGCGTACTACTCGGCGCACGAAGGCGGCAACGTGCGGCCGTGGTCGGCGGTCGAGAAACGTCGCGAGCATCCGGTCGACTACCCGGCCCTCGGCTCGCATGCGAACTACTTCGAGCGGGGGCGGCACCGGGTCAAGGTCGGCTGCAGGCGCGTGATCGGCAGCATCAAGAGCTGCCTGCGCGGGCGTAAGGTGCTCGTCGACGTGAACGACGCCAGAGGCGACACCCTGTCGCCTTATCGGCAGGCGACCGGCGACCTGTCGATCGGGTTCGAATACACGATCGCCGAGTTCGCGGGCCGGCCCTACATCGGCAGCTACGGCACCGGCAACTACGTCGTGCTGACGCGCAAGCCCGACGTGCTCAACGATCCGCGCCTGCGGACGTTGTGGCGTGATCCACTCCGGCCGCTGCGGTGATCGGCGGCGGGTCGAACACCTTGTAGATCTCGCGCAGCATCTCCTCCCGTGACGAGTACCGGCTCTGGTCGTAGCACCCGAGCGGGCTCTCGAGCAGGTTGAAGAGACACTTGTTGCTGAACGTGCACGGCCGCTCGGGCCTGTCGCGGCCGGCCTGCCACTGCGCCAGCAGGTCGGGATTCGCGATCAGGGGCCTCGCGATCGTGACTGCGTCGCAGTCACCGTCGGCGAGCGCCTGCCGGACGACCGAGGCGGTCTGGAACCCGCCGGTACAGAGGACAGGGATCGAGACGGCGCGCTTGACGGCCCGGGACTCCGGCAGGTTCATGCCTTCGACACGGTCGGCCGGACGCGACCAGCGCCGTTGCATGAGCCGATTGACGACCGGGAGCCGGTAGAGCAGGTAGTTGCGAAAGGCGGTGCTGCCGCTGGAGATCAGCCCGTCGTAGTTGTCGCGCACGTCCTTCAACGGCAGGTCGCCGGCCGGGTTGAGCGGATGCGGGAACGTGCTGCCCGCCGAGACGTGGATCGCGTCCGCACCCGCCTGCTCCACTCGCCGGCACGCCTCGACCGACTCCTCGAGGCTGTTGCCGCGCTTCAGCCAGAACAGGAACGCGTTCGCGTCTTCGCGCACGCTGATCTTGACCTGGAGATGGAAGTCGGGGCCGACGCTCTCCCGCACGGCGCGCACGGTCTCGACCAGCAGGCGCGCCCGGTTCTCTAGCGGACCGCCGTAGTCGTCGTCGCGGTCGTTGATCGCCGACGAGAGGAACTGCGTGAAGAGGTACCCGTTCGCACCATGGATCTCGACCCCGTCGAGGCCGGCCTCGCGCGCCCGGTGCGCCGCGGCCGCGAACCCACGCACCACCCGCTGCAGATCCTCCTTCGTAGCAGGCTCGGCCGGGAAGCCGTGCAGGGGGTCGCGCTTTCCGGTCGAGCTCAGGCCGGACGCGAACTCGATGCCGCCGATGTCACGCTGCCGTCCCCCGTGCGCGAGCTGGAGGATGAACTTCGACCCGTGCTCGTGAACGCGCTTGCCGACCTCTCGCCAGAACGCGATGCGGTCGTCGCTCTCGATCGACGCGTACCCCGGGATGATGAACCCGCGCCGATCGACCCCGCACCAGGCGGAGATGATCGCCCCCACCCCCGACCGGGCGAACCGCGCCTCCCAGTTGATGCGCGTCTGCGACCCGGAGCCCTCGTATCCGTCGAACCGACCGGCGATACTCGAGCGGAAGACCCGGTTCGGAACCTCGAGGTTCCGGAAGGCGAGCGGCGTGAAGATCGGGTCGTTCAGGCGAACTGGGGCGGGTCGTAGACCGAGAGGATCTCCCGCACCATCTCCTCGTGTGAGTCGAAGCGGCTCTCGTCGTAGCAGCCGAGCGGGTTCTCGAGCTGGTTGATCAGGCACTTGTTCGAGTAGGTGCAGGGCCGCTGCGGGCGGTCGCGGCCGGCCTGCCAGAGCTGGACGAGGTCCGGGTTCGCGATCAGCGGCCGGCCGATCGTGACGCCGTCGCAATCGCCGCGGTTGATCGCGTTCGCGACGACGGAGGCCGT
This sequence comes from Actinomycetota bacterium, assembly GCA_046729155.1. Classification (GTDB taxonomy): domain Bacteria; phylum Actinomycetota; class Thermoleophilia; order Gaiellales; family Gaiellaceae; genus VAXT01. Next base: position 399 of record JBKPFD010000132.1, on the reverse strand, counting down.
CTGGAAGCCGCCCGTGCAGAAGACCGGCACCGAGACGGCCGCCTTCACGGCGCGGCAGTCACCGAGATTGATGCCCTCGATGCCGGCTCGGCTAGCCGCCCGCTCCCACGCCTTCTTGAAGAGCTTGCTGAAGGGCCACGTGCGGAAGATCAGGTAGTTGCGAAACGTATGGCGGCCGCTCGAGATCATCGTGTCGTAACCGCGCACCGTGTCCTCGAGCGGGAAGTCGCCGGCCGGGTTGCGGGGATGGGGGAACGAGTTGCCCGACGACACGTGGAAGGCGTCGACGCCGGCCTCCTCGAGCCACTTGCAGACCTGGATCGAGTCCTCGAGCGTCGTGCCTTTGCCCTTCCAGAAGAAGAGATCGTTGCCGTAGTCGACGGCCGTGATCTTGAACTG
>JBKPFD010000131.1:0-13986 GCA_046729155.1 Actinomycetota bacterium | reverse complement strand
TGCTCGAGGCCGGCGTCGTGCCGGTCGAGGGCCTCGACCTGCGCGGCGTGGAGCCAGGGGAGTACTTCCTCGTTTGCGCGCCCCTCAAGCTAGTCGGCTTCGACGGCGCGCCCGCGCGTGTCCTGCTCCTCCGGGGCCTCTGAGCTGGACGATGGAGGGGGCGCCGGCGGCGCCCCCTCGTCAGTCGTAATCAGGCGCAGGCTGGAGGCGGGTTCACCAAGATCGTCTGGCTCGGCGAACCAGTGGGAGTCACCCACGTCACGTAGGCATGGAAGCCGTCGCCTCTCGCGATTGCTCGGTGGACGTGTCCGAACCCAGGATCGACGAAGCCGGTCCCCGCGGGATACCAGGTCGTCACGCACCGGTGGCGGACCTGCCGCTGATAGCCCAGGGTGCCGGCGACGACCGTGACGATCCCCGGGCCGGGATGCGTATGCCACGGCAACGCGCTGTTTGGCGCCACGTTGAAGTGCTGAATGAAGACGTCCGCCCGGTGATGCTTCACCGCGCGCGCGAAGGGCGCGATCTTGAAGGACGAGACGTTCTTGTGGGACACCAGCAGGCCCGCCGGCACGGTGTTCGGATCGACCTCAGGCGCGTGCGACGCAACGGCGCCGCCCACTCCCAGAACCAGTGCAGCCGCGCCTGGCAGGATCCATCTGAGCCGCATCGGATCCTCCTTTCTGCCCTCGCCTAGGGGTTCTGCGAGGGCGCAAGCTTGCGAAACAGTTCTGCCACCGCGCGGGGATCCGCAAACGTATTGGAAGCTCGACAATCCGCCGCCGCGCAGGGCTAGCCTTCCCCGATGCCGATCGAGGCACACTTCGGCGAGTCGCCGCCGTGGTCGGTCGGCGTCGAGGAGGAGCTGATGGTGCTCGACGAGGGGTCGCTGGCGCTCACCCCGCGCGCCGCCGAGCTGATCGAGGCGTCGGACGGCCTCGGACTGCCGGGCATCCTCAAGAGCGAGCTCTTTGCGTCCGCGCTCGAGCTCAACTGCGGCACATGCGACTCGGCCCCCGAGGCGCTCGACGGCCTCGTCCGGCTGCGGCAGGAGGCTGCCGAGCTCGCAGGCCCGCGCGGTATCAAGCTCGCCGCCGCCGGCACGCATCCGTTCAGCCGGCCGAAGGACCAGGAGATCGTCCAGGAGGAGCGCTACAAGTCGTTCGTCGCCTACGCAGGCGTGTCGGCGCGCCGGCAGGGCGTCAGCGGGCTGCACGTGCACGTCGGCATGCCGAGCGCGGAAGCGTGCTTCCACGCGCTCGAGGCCGTCCTGCCCTGGCTGCCCGTCCTGCTCGCGATGTCGGCGAACTCGCCCTTCCTCGCCGGCGAGGAGACGGGAATGGCCTCGAACCGCGCCGAGGTACTCGCGCAGCTTCCGCGCAGCGGCGCCCCGCCGGCCTTCCGCTCCTACGAGGACTGGGAGGCGTTCGTCGACCGCTTCGTCCGGCTCGGCGTCGCAGCTGAGTACACCCGCTTCTGGTGGGACATCCGGCCGCACCCGAAGCTCGGGACGCTCGAGGTGCGCATGCCCGACCAGCCGACGGCAGTTGCCCTGAGCGGCGCCTTCGCCGCCCTCGTCCAGGCGCTCTGCGCGACCATGCTCGACGGTGCCCCGCCGCCGCACGATCCCGCCGCACGCGGCCTCTACCAGCAGAATCGGTGGGCCGCCTCCCGTTTCGGGCTGAAGGCCGAGCTCTTCCACCCAGGCGGCGAGAGCGTGGCGAAGGCATCCGAGCTTGCCGCCGAGCTGCTCGAGCTCGTGCGTCCCGCCGCGGAGACGCTGGGAGCGGGGGCGCTCCTCGACACCTTCGACGTCGAGCGCTCCGAGGGCGATCGCCAGCTCGACGTCCGGCAAGCCGACGGCCTCAAAGCCGTCTGCGCAGACCTCTGCGAGCGAACGCTAAGCTCGCCCTAGATGGCGCTGCAGACCGAGACGTTGCAGGTGACCGGCATCCGGTGTGAGCGCTGCGTCGGCCGGCTTGCGGGGGTCCTGCGCGGCCACGAGGGGCTCGAGGCCGCGAACGCGAACTTGATGGGCCAGGTCACCCTGTCCTGGGACGACGAGAAGACCGATCGCGAGGCGCTGCTCGCGGCGTTGGCGCGCGGAGGCTTCCTTCCGGCCCAGCTGTCGTAGCATCCGGCCAAGAGGAGGCGAAACTGGCTGCGGCGCACCCCTGGGGAAAGGATGCCCGAGCGATCGCGGGAACGATCGTCGGCGTACTGCTCGTCCTCCCGGCGGCGAGCGCGCGTCAGCAGCCGTCGCCCAGGGCAAGCGTCGGCAGCCGGGGCACGCAAGGCAACGCGCGCAGCTTCGCTCCAGCCCTCAACGGCAACGGCACCTTCGGCGGCACCAGCCGCCGCAGCGTTAGCGATCCTTCTGCTGCTCGCGCTCGTCGATGCCGCTCACGCGGTCGCCGAGCAGCGCGGGCGACTCGTCCGGTAGCCCCGAGTCCGCCGAGTCGGCCTCGCTCCGGATCCGCGCCCGCTCCTGCGGTGCGCTCTCGACGCCGGCGCTCGCCGCGTCGTCCTCGGCCTGTCCGGGTGGGTCGGGCACGGTCGTGAACGTGAGACCGTAGTGCTCGCGGACAGCCTGCTCGTCCAGCGAGCCATTGTCGATCTTCGGCGAGTCGCAAAAGACGTCCTTCGACACGGTCATGAGGACGATCTGCTTGCTCTCGTCCACGTCCGCGTACTCGCGCGGCAGCGCGTGCTTCGACTTGCGGAGCGTGCCGTGCTCGACGATCAGGAAATCGCCCGACGTCCCGACGACGTGGCCGACCTTCTCGTCTTCGACCGTCCGTACCTCGAAGCCTTCCATCGTCCCTCCTTGGCCGATTGCCAAGTCGATACCCGAAGTGGCCTCCGCTCAACCATGGGGAATAGCGGGGCCTCGGCCGGCGTTAGAGGTTGCTAGGGTCGCCGGCATGAGCGAGACGGATGCCCGGCGGCTGGCAGAAGACGCGCGCGAGCGTGTCCGGTTCGAGGAGGAAGCTCTTGAGCTCGCAGATCAGGTGTACCGGGTGGCACGGGGCCTCGTAAGCTCCAAGGAGGAGGCCGAGGACCTCGTTCAGGACACCTACGCCCGCGCCTTCCGCAGCTGGCGCTCGTTCACGCCCGGGACGAACCTGCGTGCGTGGCTGCTCCGGATCCTGACGAACCTGAACATCGACCGCGGCCGCCGCGTCCAGCGCTCGCCCGACCTGCAGCCGCTCGAGGAGAGCGACTACTTCCTCTACAACAAGCTCGAAGAGGCGACCGGCGAGACCGAGGAGGACCGCGTCCTGCAGCGGCTTTCGCAGGACCACGTCGCCGAGGCGCTCGCCGAGGTGCCGCACGACTTCCGCGACGTCATCGTCCTCGTCGACATCGGCGACTTCACGTACGCCGACGCGGCGCAGATCCTCGACATCCCGATCGGGACGGTCATGTCACGTCTGCATCGAGGACGGCGTATCCTGAAGAAGCAGTTGGCAGACCTGGCGGTGGAGGAGTGATCGCGTTCGACGATCTCTGCGACTGGTGCGAAGAGGTGCTGCAACCGTACCTCGACCGTGAGCTGACCGACGCGGAGGTGCAGCAGGCAGAGGCGCACCTGGACCAGTGCAGTTACTGCCGCAAGCGCTACAGGTTCGAGGAGTCGCTGCGGCGCTACGTCCGCCAGGCGGTGCCGGGGATGTCCCCGGACATGAAGGCGAAGCTCGCCGACCTCAGGCTCGAGCTCTAGTAGCAGGGGGAAACCCGTGGACTTCGCTAAGCCCGTGGGGCTTCGCTAAATGCGAGCGGGTCCGACGACGACGACCAGGCGGTACGCGTCGGTGCCGCCCGGTAGCGGCTTTGCCTGGACGCCGAGCTCGCGGGCGAGGCGCTCTGCGACCTGCTGGCCGCCCGTGTGGAAGTAGACGGCCGTCGCCGGGTAGTCGAACCGGTCGGCCCGCGCGACCCGGTCGATGCGGTACGCCATCGCGCCGATCCGTGACGCGACCCGCCGCGTGTAGTTCATGTCGCCGCTGCCGTTGAGGACGTCGACGGAGATGCGCCAGGCCGGCGGCAGCCCGGCGTCGGCGGCGCTCGCTCCACCCTTCGAGCCCGACCCGCGGACGATGCCGGGCAGCACGAGCGCTCCCGCCAAGACGGTGAGCACGACCGCGGCCGCGACGGCGGCTGCCGTCCGGCTGACGCGGTCAGTCAGCTTCGGGCGGGGAAGGACCGGCAGCCCGGCGAGCTGGCGCGCCTCGCGCCGGCCGATGCCGAGCGCCGTCGCGTACAGCAGCAGGGCGAGCACGGCGCTGTCGCTGGACGGAAAGCGGTAGAGGCGGCCTTCCTCGAGCCACGTCACCTCTTCAGGCGTCAACCGCGCGATGCGGGCGGCGCGGTCGACCGTCAGCTGGCGGCGCAGCCGCGCCGTCGTCAGGGTCGGCGTCTCGGCCTTCGACTGGAGGGCGGGAACGAGCTCCATGGCAGCGGTTTTCACTCTTCGGCGGGCGGTGGCTTGAACCTCTCGGGGAGGTCATCGGCAAAATCGACATCGCCTGGAGGGTCAAGGTCGTCGCATGGCACGAGCAGCGCCGGAATCGACCGCGCACCCGCGTCCGGGATGCGGTCCCAGACGCTCCGGGCGAGCAGAACCGGGTGCAGGCGCTCGCCGCCGTAGGTTGCGGCGACGACCTCGGCCCGGCTCTCCCGCCAGACCTCGAGCACGCGATCGATCGCGGCCGGCGCGAGGTCGGGCCCGTCGGCGAGGATGACGACCGCGGCCTCGGCATCCTCCGGCAACGCGCCCAGCCCGCAGCGGAGCGACGAGCCCAGGCCGCGTTCCCAGTCGGGGCAGCGCACCGTGCGCGCGTCCGTCTCCACCTCGTGTGCGCCGAGCACGACGATCACGTCGTCGAGGGACGAGGCGGAGACGCGCTCGAGCACCGGCTCGAGCAACCGCCGCTGCTTGGGCGAGCCGAATCGCGTCGAGGCCCCTGCGGCCAGGACGACGGCGGCGACCACCGGCGCGCCGGCGCTACTCGGCGCGAACGGACTCGATCTCGACCTTCTGCGTCGGCCGCTCGTCCGCGCCGCCGAGCTTGCCGATCTTCTCGACGACGTCGAGACCGCTGACGACCTTGCCGAGGATCGCGTACTCGGGCGGCAAACCTGCGTCCGCGGTGGTGACGACGAAGAACTGGCTGCCGGCGGTGCCCGGGGCCTCGTCCATCGTCTTCGCCATCGCGACGACGCCCTTTGTGTAGCGCGCGTTCTCCGGCGGCGTGTCGATCGTCGTGTAGCCCGGCCCGCCAGTGCCGGTCCCGGTCGGGTCGCCCCCCTGGATCACGAAGCCGGGAACGATGCGGTGGAAGATCGTGCCGTTGAAGAAGCCCTTCTTGGCAAGCTGCACCATCGAAGCCGTGACGCACGGCGACGCCCTCGTGTCGAGCTCGACCGTGAAGGCGCCCTTGTTCGTCGTGAAGACGAGCTGGTGTTTGCTGCCCTTCGGCAGCGGTGAGATCTCAGGGGGCTGGCCGCTCGTCTCCGGTTCCACTTCGCAGAGCATTCTCCCGCTTTTGCTGCCGCTCGTGGTGCGGTCGCTGCCGCAGCCGGCGACGAGCAGCGCGACGAGGACGAGTAGGAGCGCACCGAGCCTCATGCGACGGCATCCAGTGCCCGCCGGACGAGGGTACGGGCGATCTCGACCTTGTACGTCGTGCCGGGCAGCGGCGTGGCCTCGTCGAGGTCGGCCGGCGACTCGAGTGCCCAGGGGATCGGCGCCACGCCTGCGAGCCCGAGACGGGTGCCGTCCGGGAACCGCGCCGCTGCGACGCCGACGAGCGCGAACGACCAGCGCTGCCGGTCCATCGCCTTCAGATAGGTGCTCGCCTCCGGCGCCGGCACGTCGAGCTCGAGAATCAGCTCCTGCGGCTCGAGCGCAGTCACGTCGCGGTCGTCGTCTGTCGGCAGCCGGTACAGCTCCGCGATCGGAAGCTCGCGCTCGGTCGTCCTGAGCGTCGCGCCGAGCGCGAGCAGCGCCGCCGCGATGTCCGACGGATGCGCGGACGCACAGCGCTCGTTGGCAAAGATCGCGTGCTCGCGGTGCTGGCCCTCACGCGCATGGCAGCGCTCGCCGCCGTGCAGGTAGCACGGAAACTTCAGCCGCCAGTACCAGCAGCGCGTCGCCTGCAGGAGGTTGCCGCCGATCGAGCCCATCGCCCGGAGCTGCGGCGACGCCGCCAGCCGGCACGCCTCACGAAGCGCCGCCGGAATCTCGGAGGCGGCCTCGAGCTCGGCGAGGCTCGTCCCGGCTCCGATCCGCGTGCCGTCGACGCCCCGCGGCACAGCGGCGCGCACGTCGACGAGCGTGTCCGCGCGGACGATGCCGTCGCGTACGAGCGGGACGAGATCCGTCCCCCCGTGGAGCGCGACCGAACCGTCGCCCAGCGCGGCCGCAGCCTCCTCCGCCGACTCAGGCCGGAGCAGCTCCAACGGTCTCCCGCTTCCTCTCGGCCGCCTCCCGGAGCGCGCGGAGCATCTCCTCGCGGTTGATCGGCAGCGAGCGCACGTCGGCGCCCGTCGCATCCCGGATCGCGTTCGCGATCGCGGCGGCGATCGGAACGATCGGCGGCTCGCCGAGGCCTTTCGAGCCGAGGTTCGTCAGGTGCTCGTCCGGGATGTCGAGCAGCTCGGAGACGATCTCGGGCACGTCGGCGATCGTCGGCAGCTTGTAGGCGTCGAGCGTCGACGTGAGGACGGTCCCGGTCTCGGGGTCGAGCAGCCGCTCCTCGGAGAGCGTGTGCCCGATGCCCTGGATGATCCCGCCCTCGACCTGGCTCGAGGCGCCGAGCGGGTTGATCACGCGGCCGACGTCGTGGATCGCCGCGACGCGCTCGACGCGCACCTCTCCGGTCTCGACGTCGACTGCGACCTCGACCACCTGGACGCCGAAGGTCTGGACCTGCATCCCTGTCGGGTTCGGGCCGCGTGCGCCCTTGCCGATGATCTGAGCGTCTTCGAGGAGGCCGACGACGTCCTCGACCGGCCAGGAGCCGCCGTCCGCCGAGACGATGCGGCCGTCCGCGAGCGACAGGATTCGCTCTTCCTTCTCGTAGCGCTGTGCGGCGATCTCGATGATCTGCCGGGCCGCGTCGGCGGCCGCGGAGCGTACGGCAGGCCCCATCGACGGCGTCGTCGACGAGCCGGCGGAGATCGATGCGTACGCGCCTCGCGCCGAGTCGCCGAGGACGATGTCGACTCGGTCGAGCGGTAGCCCGAGCTCCTCGGCCGCGATCTGTGTCATCGCCGTCGCCGTGCCGGTGCCGATGTCCTGCATCGCCGTGATGACCGTCGCCCGGCCGTCCGAGCCGACGCGCACCCACGCGTACGAGGGCGGGCCGCCGCCGCCGTACCAGATCTGGCTCGCCAGGCCGACGCCGCGCTTCCACGGGCCCTCGCTGCGCGCGCGCACCTCCTCCCGCCGCTGCCAGTGGGGCTCCGCCCGCTTGTAGCACTCCATCAACCTCTTTGACGAATACGGGCGGCTCTCGTTGGCGTGCGCGTAGTTGCGGCGGCGCAGCTCGAGCGGGTCGAGGTCGAGCCGGCCGGCGACCTCGTCGAGCAGGCACTCGAGCCCGAACGTCCCCTCGACGAAGCCCGGCGCGCGGAACGCTTTCATCGGCGGCGTGTTCACCTTCGCGCCGTAGGTGACCGTGCGCACGTTCTCGCAGTCGTAGAGCATCCGCATCGGGCCGTCCGTCGTCGCGACCCACCCCGACCAGCCGACGGCGTTGACGAACTCGCCGGCGAGGGCGACGAGCGTGCCGTCGTCGCGCGCACCCGCGGTCAGGCGCTGAATCGTCGCGTTGCGGTTGCCCGCGGCCGTGTTCTCCTCGCGCCGCGTCAGGAAGCAGCGCACAGGCCGGCCGGTGCGACGCGCGAGCTCGGCGGCGATGTACGTGTAGTCGTCGGGGCCGTTCTTCGAACCGAAGCCGCCGCCCATGAACTCGCAGACGACTCGCACCTTGTCGGGCGGCAGCCCGAGCTGTTCGGCGACCGACTGCCGGATGCCCCAGATGTATTGCGTCGAGATGTAGACGTCCAGGCGGTCTCCCTGCCACTCGCAGACGGCCTGGTGCGTCTCCATCGAGTTGTGGAGCACGGTCTGCGTGCGGTATTCGGCCTCGACGACGACGTCCGCCCCCGCGAGCGCGCGGTCGACGTCACCGCGGTCGTAGCGGCTCGGCTCTTCGAGCAGCTGACCTCGGCGGACGGCCTCGTCAGGGTCGAGGAGCGGCTCGCCGACGTCCCAGTCGAGGTCGATCAGATCGAGCGCCGCCCGCGCCTGCGCGTATGTGTCGGCGGCAACGGCCGCAACCGCGGTGCCCGGGTAGCCGACGTCGTCGACGAGGACGTGCGCGTCGCCGGGGCCGATCGCGGCGCGCACGCCGGGAGCCCTGAGCGCGGCGCTCAGATCGATCCTGTCCACGCGCGCGCGCGCGTGAGGGGAGCGCAGGACCGCAGCGTGCAGCATCCCCGGGAGCCTGATGTCGGCCGTGTAGCGCGCCTCGCCGCGAGCGCGAAGCGGGCCGGTCACGCGCTCGGCGGGCCGGCCGACGATCTCGCGCGGGCCAGCCGGCCACTGGTCGAGCGAGTCCTCCTCGACGACGAGCCAGACGTCCTCGTAGCGGCCTTCGACCTCCTTCTCGGTTCGAATCAGTCTCGCCACGTCAGGATCGCCTCCTCGATCTTCGGGTAGGTGCCGCAACGGCACAGGTTGCCCGCCATCGCGTGCCGGATCTGCTCGCGGGTCGGCTCCGGGCTCGCCTCGACGAGCGCGGCCGCCGAGACGAGCTGGCCAGGCGTGCAGGAGCCGCACTGGAGCGCGTCCGCGCGGACGAACGCGCCGACGAGCGGGTGCTCGCGGAGGCCTTCGATCGTCGTCACCTCGTCGTCGACGGTGTGCACGAGCGTGATGCACGACAGCATGGGCACTCCGCCGACGAGGACCGTGCACGCGCCGCAGTGCCCCTCGTTGCACGCGATCTTGGTGCCGGTCAGACCGAGGTCGTCGCGGAGCACGTCCGCGAGCGAGCGCCCGACCTCGGCGTCGACCTCGTACGTGCCCCCGTTGACGGTCAGCTCAGGCATCGACGGCCGTGGGGCTCGTGACGGCGATGATGTCGGCGAGGTGGATGAGGCCGAAAGTGGCGCGATTGACGTCGATCCGGTCTTCCTCTTCGACCTCGGGCAATGTGCGCCAGAGCTCGCGGGCGGTCGTGAGCAGCTCGCGGATCCGCTCGAGCTCTCCCGGTGAGCCGTCGCGCTCGTCGCAAGCGTTCAGCGCGAGCCCGATCACGCCGATCGAGTCCGCCTGCCGTGTCCAGAGGAGCGGCGTCGCCATCGACAGGTACTGGTGGATCCGCGCGAGCGCCATCGACTGCGTGAACGTGCCGCCTCCCCGCGGAGGGGACGGCTCGAGGGGCGCCTGGCCGTCCGCGATCCGCTGCGCGTTGCCGAAGAGCATGTTGCGAACCTGCTCGTCGTCGAGCCCGGCGATCCTCGCTGTGCGGAGCGCGATCAGCAGCGAGCTCGGCTGGCGGCCGTACGGGTAGTCGGACGCGTACAGCACCTGCTCGGGCGAGACCTGGTGGAAGAAGCTGAGCAGGTCGACGGGGCTCCAGACCGACGTGTCGAAGAAGACACCGGCCTTGCCCGCGAAGCGGCCGGAGAGGCCCGCGAGGTCGGCGATCCCCGCGTGGGCGATGATCAGCTGCGCCTCGGGAAACTGGTCGACGAGGCGCGCCAGGTGGTCGGCGATCGGCGGCAACCCACGGCCGCCGTGGATGAGGATCGGCACGGTCCGCTCGGCTGCGAGCGCGAAGACGGGCGCCAGGCGCTCATCGTTGAGCAGGAAGCGCTGCGCCCGCGGGTGGAGCTTGATCCCGCGTGCGCCGAGATCGAGGCAGCGCCTCGCCTCCTCGATCGGCGCCTCGGCTAGGTCGAGCCGCACGAACGGGATGAAGCGTCCCTCCGAGCGACGCCCGAACTCGAGCGTGCGGTCGTTCGGCGCGCGGAAACCCGGATGGCGGTCCGGCTCGTCCATGCAGAACATGAACGCGCGCGAGATGCCGAAGCGGTCGTGGATGCGCTCGAGCTCCTCGTAGACCCCGCGAAAACCGTCGATGTCGTTGCCAAGGTGGACGTGGGCGTCGAAGATCGCAGCGCCCTGAGGGAGCTCCTCCTTGAGCTCCTGCGCGTACTGCTCGATCAGCTCCTGGGCCCGCTCGAACGCGTCCTCCACGAAGCTTCAGTCTATGCGCGGAGGCCCGTGCCACCGACCGGCGTGAAGCGCACCTGCTGCGCGAACTCCGCGATCAGCGGCCGGCCGCGTTCGATGAGTGCGTGCACTTCGTCGTTCCCGAGAGAGCCGGTGTGCGCCTCTTCGCTCGCCCAGAGCTCCGTGACCCAGATCGCATCGTCCTCGCCGCGAACGGTGCTGACGACGTAAAGCTCGCACTCCGGCATCTGCCCGACGACCTCGGCGGCCTCGAGGAGCACGTCGACGAGCTCGTCGCGTCGCCCGGGCACGGCGATGACCTTTCCGCACATGCCGAAGCTGGCCACTGTTGCGAGTGTAGTGGGGGCGGACGGTAGGATTCGCGCGCCCGTGCCGGACGTCCTCATCTTCGCCGACTCGGCTCGCTCGCCCGAGATGCGCCACGAGGTGCCGATCGTCGTGCCCGACGAGTTCCTCTACGCGGAGCACGAGGGCAAGCGGCTGGCCGTCTCGACCGCGTTCGAGATGGAGCGGATCGCCGAGCTCGGCATCGAGGCCCACCCGTGGGAGGAGTTCGGGTACGACGAGCTGCTCTTGCAGGGCATCCCGCGGCACGAGATCGTCTGGCAGCAGGTCAACCTGAACGCCTGCCGCGGCCTCGGGATCACGAACGCCGTGGTTCCCGGAACGTTTCCGCTCGAAGTCGCCGACCACCTGCGCGCGAATGGGGTCCAGCTCGAGCCGGACTACTACTACTTCGCGCAGCGGCGGCGGGTGAAGAACGAGGCCGAGCTGGCGGGCATCCGCCGAGCGCAGCGCGCCGCGGAGGCGGGCATGGCGGCCGCGCGGGAGCTCCTCCGCCAGGCCGAGCCGTCGAACGGCGCCGTGGTGCTCGACGGCGAGCCGCTCACGTGCGAGCGGCTCAAGGCGGCGATTCGTCAGGCCTTTACCGAGCACAACGTGACCGGCGAGGACTTCATCGTCTCGCACGGGGCGCAGACCGCGATCGGCCACGAGCTCGGGTCGGGCCCGATCGCACCGAACGAGCCCGTCGTGATCGACCTGTGGCCGAAGGATCCCGAATCGGCCTGCTACGCGGACATGACCCGTACGTACGTCGTCGGGACCCCGCCCGAGGAGGTCGAGACGTATCACCGACTCTGCAAGGAGGCACTCGACCGCTCGCTCGAGAGCACCAAGGCCGGCGTCGCCGGGTTCGACGTCTACAAGCTCGTCTGCGAGTTCTTCGAGGAGAACGGCCAAAAGACCTCCCTCTCGAAGGCTCCCGGCGAGGTGCTCAACACGGGGTTCTTCCACGGGCTCGGCCACGGTGTCGGCCTGGAGGTGCACGAGGAGCCCGGCCTGGGGCGGGGCAGCAAGACGGAGCTCATGGCCGGCGACGTGGTCACGCTCGAGCCCGGTCTCTACCGGCCCGGGTTCGGCGGCTGCCGCCTCGAGGACCTCGTCCACGTGACCCAGGACGGCGCCGAGAACCTCACTGACTTTCCGTACGAGTTGGAACCCTGACAAGCCGAGGTCCTGCTTTGGTTTCTCACGTAACTAGGACGCGTAGCGTGTGACGGAAACGCGCCCGGCCGCGATCGAGACCATGTTCCTCGAGGAACGGCGCTACCCGCCGTCCGAGGAGTTCGCGGCGCAGGCCAACGCACAGCCGGACATCTACGAGCGCGACTTCGAGGAGTTCTGGGAAAGCGAGGGCCGCGAGCGCGTGACCTGGTTCGAGCCGTTCACGGCGCTGCTCGAGTGGGACGCGCCGTACGCGAAGTGGTATCTCGGCGGGAAGCTCAACGTCTGCTTCAACTGCGTCGACCGCCACGTCGAGTCCGGTCTCGGCGACAAGGTCGCGTACCACTGGGAGGGCGAGCCCGAGGGCGACCGCCGCTCGATTACGTTCTCCGATCTCCAGCGCGAGGTCGTTCGGCTCGCGAACGCGCTCAAGCGGCTCGGAGTCGGCAAGGGGACACCGGTCGGCATCTACATGGGCATGGTCCCGGAGCTGCCGATCGCGATGCTCGCGTGCGCGCGGCTCGGCGCGCCGCACACCGTCGTCTTCGGCGGGTTCTCGGCCGAGTCGCTCTCCGGTCGGCTCAACGACATGGAATGCGAGCTGCTCATCACGCAGGACGAGGCCTGGCGCAAGGGCTCACCCGTGCCGCTGAAGCGGAACGCCGATGACGCCGTGGCCGACGCTCCGAGCGTCGAGCGGGTGGTCGTGCTGCGCCGGACCGGCAACGACGTGCCGTTCGACGAGAGCCGGGACGTCTGGTGGGACGAGGCCGTCGCGGAGGAGAGCGACGACCCGGACTCTTGTCTCTGCGAGCCGATGGACTCGGAGGACCTCCTCTACCTGCTCTACACGAGCGGGACGACCGCCAAGCCGAAGGGCATCGCGCACACGACGGCCGGCTACCTCGTCGGCGTCGCTACGACGCACCACTACATCTTCGACGTCAAGCCCGACTCGGTCTACTGGTGCGCCGCCGACGTCGGCTGGGTGACGGGGCACAGCTACATCGTCTACGGGCCTCTTTGCAACGCGACGACGGGGGTCATGTACGAGGGCGTCCCGGACTACCCGGACCGTGACCGCTGGTGGGCGATCGTCGAGCGCTACGGCGTGGACATCCTCTACACGGCCCCGACGGCGATCCGGAGCCACATGAAGTGGGGGCCGGAGCACGCGCGCAAGCACGACCTGTCGTCGATCCGGCTGCTCGGCACGGTCGGCGAGCCGATCAACCCCGAGGCCTGGGTCTGGTACCGCGAGGTGATCGGCGGCGACCGCGTCCCGGTCGTGGACACGTGGTGGCAGACCGAGACCGGGATGATCCTGATCACGCCGCTGCCCGGCGTGACGACGGGGAAGCCCGGCTCCGCGACGAAGCCGTTCCCCGGCGTGGACGCGGCCGTGTTCGACGAGCACGGCAACGAGGTGGGGCCGGGGGGCGGCGGGTATCTGGTCCTGCGGCGGCCGTGGCCGGCGATGCTGCGTGGGATCTACAAGGATCACGACCGCTACGTCGACACGTACTGGTCGAGGTACGGCGATGTCTACTTCGCGGGCGACGGCGCGCGCATCGACGAGGACGGCGACTTCTGGCTTCTCGGACGCGTCGACGACGTGATGAACGTCTCGGGCCACCGCATCTCGACGATTGAAGTCGAGAGCGCGCTCGTCGACCACCAGAAGGTGGCCGAGGCGGCCGTGGCCGCGCGTGCCGACGAGCGAACCGGGCAGGCGATCGTCGCGTTCGTCTCGCTGAAGGGCGGCGAAGACGGCTCGGTCGAGATGCTCGACGAGCTGCGCGACCACGTGGCGAAGAAGATCGGGCCGATCGCGAAGCCCGCGAACATCGTCTTCACGCCAGAGCTCCCGAAGACCCGGAGCGGAAAGATCATGCGGCGGCTCCTGCGCGACGTGGCGGAGAATCGGCCCCTCGGTGACACGACGACGCTGGCCGACCCGACCGTGGTCGAGGAGATCCGCGACCGCGCGGTGACCGAAGCGCCGGAGGAGTGACCGAGCACCGGCGGCTCGGAGTGGACCTCTTCAACGAGGTCTGGCGTCTCATGGAGTCGCGGGCTGAGGCGACGCTTGCGGCGCCGCCAAAAGCACACGCGGGCTCCGCCCGCGTGTCCGGCCTCGACGACGACCGGTTGCTGCACGCGGCGCACGCGTCGCGGTTCCACTGGGGCGAGGCGGAGGAGTGCAA
>JBKPFD010000130.1:0-3201 GCA_046729155.1 Actinomycetota bacterium | reverse complement strand
CGGCGCTCGCGCCGGAAGAGCTGCTCGAAACACGCGGCTGGTAAGCGCCGTCCTCTAGCGCTGCCACGCTTCAGGCGTGACCGCGGCTCGCGTGCGGGCGCTCCTCCCGGCTACCGCCTTCCGGGCCGGTTGGAGCAGCAGTGCGTTCCTCTTCTACCTCGGAGCCGTCGTCATCGTCATCTCGCTCCTGTTCCTGATCGAGGCCGGGAACGGGCAGGGCGACGACTTTGCACTCTTCGGCTGGGCGTCCCTCGCCCTCGCCGTCACCGCCGCGACGGCCGCCGTCCTGCGCCGCGCGGGCCATGCCGTGCTCGCCGGCCTCGCCGCGTTCGTCGGCCTGATCGTTTTCGGCGTCTGGGTCGGCGCCTTCCTCGACTGGGTCGGGTGGCTGCCGGAAGAGCCCGAGGGCTTTCTCGGCGGGTTCGACTGGAGCTTCCTCGTGATCGAGATCCTCGTCGTCGCGGCCGGCATCGCAGCCCTACGGGTCTTCGAGTTCCCGCTCGTCGTCCTCCCCGTCGCGGCCATTCTGTGGTTCGCGCTCGCCGACAACCTCACGGCCGTCTTCTCGGCCGGGGAAGACGGGCAGGCCGCGCTCTCCGCGTTCGTCGGCCTGCTCCTCGTCGCGGCGGGCGTGTGGCTCGATCGCACGGGTCGTGCCCCCTACGGCTTCTGGCTGCACGTCGTCGGCGGGGTCGCCATCGGCGGCGGCCTCGTCGTGCTCCTCGACCACGGCGCCTGGCGCTGGATCCTCCTCGGGCTCGTCGCGCTCGCGTTCATCGCCGCCTCGCGGCTGCTCGCGCGGTCTAGCTATGCGGTCCTCGGAGCGATCGGCTTGCTCATCGTCGGCGGCCACTTCATCGAGGAGTGGTGGTCGATCCCGGAGCCGTTCCCGTCCATCTTCTTCCCGTTCTACTTCCTCTACGGCGAGGAGGACGGCGGCGGCAACCCCGAGTGGCAGGGATTCCTCGCCTACATCGTGCTCGGCCTGATCCTGGCCGCGCTCGGCCTTTTGCTCGAGCGCGGTGTCCCGCGCAGACGGCCCGCCGCGTAGCTCTCCCTAAAATTCGGGACATGAAGATCGGCGTCCTGGCCGTGCAGGGCAACTTCCGCGAGCACGCGGCGGTGCTGCGGCGGCTCGGCGCGGACGTCGTCGAGGTGCGCAAGCCGGAGGAGCTCGCCGACCTCGACGGGCTCGTCATCCCGGGCGGCGAGTCGACCGCGATCGGCCGCCTCGTCCGCCTCTACGGGATCGAGGAGGCGCTCAGGCGCTTCGACCGCCCGGTCTTCGGCACCTGCGCCGGGATGATCCTGCTCGACCGCGAGCACCTCGGCCTCGTCGACGTCGACGTGCACCGCAACGCCTACGGCCGCCAGGTCGCGAGCTTCGAGGCCGACCTCGAGCTCGAAGGCGACGGGCCGCCGCTGCGGGGCGTCTTCATCCGCGCGCCGCGCGTCGAGGCCATGGGGCCGGACGTCGAGGTCCTGGCCCAGCTCGACGAGGCCCCGGTCTTGATCAGGCAGGGGCCGTACCTGCTCGCTACCTTCCACCCCGAGCTGACGGACGACACGCGCGTCCACGAGCTCTTCCTCGAGGCCGTCAAGGAGGCGATGAGTGTCCGGGCATAGCAAGTGGTCGTCGATCAAGCACAAGAAGGGCGCCGCCGACGCGAGGCGCGGGAAGCTGTTCTCGAAGCTGTCGCGGGCGATCATCGTCGCCGCGCGCGAGGGCGGTCCCGACCCGGCCGCGAACCTCGCCCTGCAGACCGCGATCGAGAAGGCTCGCTCGTACTGGGTGCCGAAGGACAACATCGAGCGCGCGATCGCGCGCGGCTCCGGCGCCGATTCGGACGCCGAGGCCTTCGAGAACGTCACCTACGAGGGCTACGGACCGGGCGGCGTGGCGATCCTCGTCGAGGCGCTGACCGACAACCGCAACCGGACGGCCGCGGACGTGCGCCACGTCTTCACGAAGAACGAGGGCAGCCTCGGGGGCGCGGGCGCGGTGGCCTGGCTCTTCGAGCGCCGCGGCGTCGTGCTCGTCGGCGCGGACGGCGTCGACGAGGACGAGCTCACGCTCGCGGCCGCGGAGGGCGGAGCCGAGGACGTGTCCCTCGACGGCTCGACCTTTCAGGTCACTGCAGGGCCTGAGGAGCTGAGCTCGGTGCGGCAGGCGATCGAGGATGCCGGCTTCACCGTCGAGTCAGCCGAGCTGACGATGGTGCCCAAGACGACGGTCGAGCTCGAGGACGAGGCCGCTGCCAAGAAAGTGCTCCGCATGATCGACGCGCTCGAGGAGTCGGACGACGTGCAGGATGTCTACGCCAACTTCGACATCCCGGAGCGAGTGCTCGAAGCCGTTGCGACCTAGCGGCGTCCGGCGCGCACCGGCCGGCTCTGCGCCGTGAAGCCGGCCATGTTCACCGTCACGCGGTAGAGCCCCGGCCGGCCCGGCGTAACGGTGTAGAACCCGGTCGGCCCGGTCCTGCTCCGAGCGACGCGCACCCAGCGGCCTCCGGCCGAGCGCTCGAGCGCAACCGGTGCGCCGAGGACCGGGTCGAGGAACCGGTCGACGACCTTGCCGCGTACACGACGGCCGCGCTCGATCGGCTTCGCCGACACGATCTTCGGCGGCAGGTTGCCCTGCAGCCGCACCCCGGCCAGGGCAAGGAGCGCCTGCCCGCGGTTCCACGTCGAGCCGCTGACGACGTCCTTGACGACGAACGAGTCGGTTGACGGCTCGAGCAGCTCGAGCCGAACCACCGCATGCAGGTTCGTGTCGAGCGGGAACGCGAGCGAGGCCTCGAAACGCGCGTCCGGCTCGCCCGGGGTCATCAGGTAGTAGTAGGCGAGGATCGTCCCGACGAGCCGGTTGCCGACCACGTGGGGGACGGAGAGCCCTCCGCGTTGGTCGCGGAAGCCGAAGCCGCGGCGGAGGTTCGCGGCCGCGATCGCGTCCGCATCGCCCTGGCGCTCGTCGAA
Source organism: Actinomycetota bacterium (assembly GCA_046729155.1). Classification (GTDB taxonomy): domain Bacteria; phylum Actinomycetota; class Thermoleophilia; order Gaiellales; family Gaiellaceae; genus VAXT01. Next base: position 222 of record JBKPFD010000130.1, on the reverse strand, counting down.
CGTGACCGTCCAGTCGAGGCCGGAGATTCCGCTCGAGGAGCGGTCGCGCGCGACGTACGGCGGCCCGGCCCAGGAGCCGTTGGTCGCGCTCGCCGAGCGCCTGTTGTAGTCGGCCGGCGACGTGAGCTCGACGACCAGGCCCGGCGGCAGTCCGTGCGCCGCGCGAGCCTGGTCGGCAATCGGAACGCGCTCGATGACCTGGGCGCCCGCGAGCTGCGCCGC
>JBKPFD010000129.1:0-5040 GCA_046729155.1 Actinomycetota bacterium | reverse complement strand
CCTCCTCGACACGCCGCTCGAGCAGCGCGCGGCCCGCCTGGCCGAGATCGCGCCGGAGCTGAAGATCCCGAGCGTCCTCTCGTCCGACCCGAAGGCGGCGCAGGTTGTCCTCGACGAGGCTCTCGAGGCCGGCCACGAAGGCGTTGTCGTCAAGGACGCGGCTTCGTCCTACAGCGCCGGCCGCCGCGGCAAGACCTGGCGCAAGGTGAAGCCGGTCCGCACGTACGACCTCGTCGTCCTCGGCGCGGAGTGGGGGCACGGGCGGCGCGAGGGCTGGCTCTCGAACCTCCACCTCGGCGCACGCGATCCGCGCACAGGCGAGTTCCTGATGGTAGGCAAGTGCTTCAAGGGCCTGACCGACGAGCTGCTCGAGTGGCAGACGAGGGAACTGCTCGCGCGAGAGACGGACCGGCGCGGGATCGCCGTGCTCGTGCGGCCAGAGCTCGTCGTCGAGATCGCCCTCGACGGCGTCCAGTCCTCGACCCGCTACCCGGGCGGCGTGGCGCTGCGCTTCGCGCGCGTGAAGCGTTACCGCCCGGACAAGAGGGCCGAGGAAGCTGATGCGATCGACGACCTGCGGGCTCTGCTGCCGGCGAAGGCCTAGGTCACGCCGATTCGTACGCCCGCTCGAGGCCGGCGATCTCGATCTTGCCCATCTGCAGCATCGCCTCCATCACGCGCTGCGACTTCTCGGGGTCCGGATCGCCGAGCAGCTCGCCGAGCCGGCGCGGGACGATCTGCCACGAGACGCCGAATTTGTCTGTCAGCCAGCCGCACGGCCCCTTCTCGCCGCCCTCGGAGAGCCGCTCCCAGAGGTCATCGACCTCGTCCTGCGTCTCGCAGTCGACGAACAGCGAGATGCCTTGCGAGAACTGGAACGAGGGGCCGCCGTTCAGGGCCATGAACTCCTGGCCCGCGAGCTCGAACGTCCCGGTCATGAAGCTGCCCTTCTCGCCCGGCCCCGCCTCGCCGTAGCGCGTGGTGCTCGTGATCCTCGAGCCGGGGAAGATCGAGGTGTAGAGCTCGATCGCCTCCTCCGCGCGACGGTCGAACGTGAGGAACGTCGTGATCTTCTTCTGCATGTCCAGCTACTCCTTGTTCGCGATTGTCGGCAGGTAGTCGGCGATGACGTCGACCCCGGCGCCTAGCCGGGTAGCCAGTCGTCGCGGTAGCGCGTCGGCTCGCGTTGCGGGAAACGGGCGTAGGCGACCTTGGGGTCCGACGTCTCCTCGTCGACGCCCGCGCCGTGCCTCTGCGCTGTCTCGTCGACGGGGTAGCCGCCCCAGTTGGGCCCCTCCGAGAGGTCGCGGGCGCCGACCGCGACGACCAGGCAGCCGTCTCCTGCGCCGACGACGGTGTGCTTCGCCTTGGCCGGGCAATGCACGAAGTCCCACGCTCGCAGCCGGCGCTCCTCGCCCTCGACGATGAGCAAGGCCTCCCCTGCCAGCACGAGGAAGTCCTCCTGGTCGGCCTCCCAGTGGTACATCGACATCGGCTCGCCCGGCTCGAGCACGCGCAGGTTGACGCCGAGCTGCGGGAACTCCGACTCGCCCTCGAACCGGCAGACCACTCCGGTCCCCTTCCTCTCCAACCAGCGGGCGTCGCGGGCGTTGAGCACGAACCAGCCGTCGCCCTGGGGGACGAGGCCGTGCTCGGTCGACTCCAGGCGTGCCTCGGGCACCATTCGGTGCAGCCTGCCGCACGACGACACGGCCGCGCAAGCGGGACGCGACGCCGAGTGCATACAGTGCTCCAAACGCGCAAGCTCGGGAGGAGGCGGCATGGCACTGCAACTCGGCGACACGGCACCGGATTTCGAGGCGGAGACGACCGAAGGGCGGATCCGCTTTCACGACTGGATCGGCGACTCGTGGGCGGTGCTCTTCTCGCACCCCAAGGACTTCACCCCGGTCTGCACGACTGAGCTCGGCTACATGGCGAGCATCAAGCCTGAGTTCGACCGGAGAAACGTGAAGATCATCGGGCTCTCGGTCGACCCGGTCGACAGCCACTCGAAGTGGGTCGAGGACATCGCGGACACCCAGGGCGAGGCGCCGAACTACCCGATCATCGGCGATGCGGACTTCAAGGTGTCGAAGCTCTACGGGATGCTTCCGGCGGAGACCTCGGGTGAGGCTGGCGAGCGCACGCCGGTCGACAACCAGACCGTGCGCAACGTCTTCGTCGTCGGCCCGGACAAGAAGATCAAGCTGATCCTCGTCTACCCGATGACGACGGGACGCAACTTCGACGAGGTGCTGCGCGTGATCGACTCGCTGCAACTGACGGCGACGCATCGGGTCGCAACGCCGGTCAACTGGCGGCAGGGCGACGACGTGATCATCGCCGGCTCCGTCTCCGACGACGAGGCGAAGGAGATCTACCCCGAGGGCTGGAACGCGCCGCGGCCGTACATCCGGGTGGTGCCGCAGCCCGAGGGCAGCGAGGTTCGCAGCGGAGTCAGCTGATCACGCCGTAAGGCTGGTCGCCAACCCGTCCTGAAGCGGCCCCGAGTCAGGCTTCGCTCGGCTCGGGCGCCGGCTTCTGCTCGATTTCCGCCCCGCGCCGCTCCCGCTCGTGCGGCGACTCGATCGTGATGTTCGGCAGCAGCCGGTCGAGCCAGCGCGGGATGTACCACGACCGCTCCCCCAGCAGCGTCAGGAACGACGGGACGAGCGTCATCCGCACGATCAGCGCGTCGGTGAGGATCGCGATCGCGAGCAGCAGGCCGAACTCCTTCGAAATGCGGTCCGCGGTGAGGATGAACGCCGCGAAGACGGTGCCCATGATGATCGCCGCCGCGACGACCACGCGTCCGATCGCCGCGATGCCGTGCTCGACGGCAGACCGCGTCCGCAGCCCGTGGACGTGCTCCTCCCGGATGCGGCTCATCAGGAAGACCATGTAGTCCATCGACAACCCGAAGAGGATCGCGAACGCGATCGGCGGCACGAAGGTCTCGATCGGCCCCGTCCGGTCGAGGCCCGTGAGGCTCATCAGGTGGCCCTCCTGGACGACGAGCGTCAGCACGCCGAAGCCGACGAACGCGGACATGATCGTCGTGATCGCCGCCGTCAGCGAGATGACGATCGACCTGAAGGCCATCGCCAGCACGATGAACGTGACGCCGATGATGTAGAGGAGGAAGAGCGGCAGGCGCTCCATGATCCGCTCGGCGATGTCCTTGAAGGCCGCCGTCAGGCCGGACACGTAGGGGACGGCGTCGCCGCCCTCGGTCGCAGCCGGCACGACGTCGTCGCGCAGTCGGTCGACGAGCTTGTTCGTCGCCTCGTCCTGCGGCGCGGAATCGGGCGTCACGAAGACGATCGCGACCGTCTTCTCGTCGTTGAACTGCGGCTCCCGTGCAGACGCGACGCCCTCGAGGCCCTGCACGCGGTTATAGATCTTTTGCGGCGCCTGTGGGTCGTCGTTGACGTCGACCACGATCGGAATCGGGCCGTTGAAGCCGGCTCCGAAGCCCTCGGCGAGCAGGTCGTAGGCTCGCCGTGCAGTCTGCTCCTTCGGCTGCGTGCCCTGGTCGGAAGCGCCGAGCCGCACGAGCCCTGAGGTCGCCGCCAGGGCGAGCATGAGCACTAGCGCGCCGGCGAAGACCCACCGCGCGTGGGCGGTCACGAATCGTCCCCAGCGGGCGATCGGCGTCTTTTCGCGAGCAGCTTCCGAGTCGTCGATCGGCCGAAGCAACGGCACCTTCAGACGATCGATCGCGGGCGCGGGCTCCGGGACGTCCGGCTCGCTCTCGAAGTACCGGTTGAGCGCACGCTGGACCTTGGCGAACCAGACTATGGCCGGCACGAGGAGAACGCCGAACGGGAAGAGCCACAGGCCCGTCCAGCCGGTGACGGGCCGCCGCTTCCCGGAGCGCTCGTACATCCGGCCAACCTCAGACGGGATGGCGAAGGCGTTGACCGCGGGGAGGAGAATCCAAAGCAGCAGGCCGATCCCGCCTCCGAGCCCCTCGCCCGTGCGCCGCTTCGTCTCCTTATGCGTTTTGTACGCCCAGTACCACCCGTACAGGCCGAGTGTCACGACGTAGAGGACGATGTGGCGGGCGATGCCGCGCGGCCTGCCAAGCCTCGCCAGGATCGCGATCAACAGGGAGTTTGCAATCAGGACCGTCGTCAGGACACCGAGGGCGGAGCCGATGCCGAGCTTCGTCACGAAGTCGAGGCCGAAAAAGGCCAGCCCCGTGACCGAGATCGCGACCGTCAGCCCCGCGAAGAGCACGGCGCGGCCCGCGGAGGCACCGGCCTCGGCCGCGGCATCCACCGGAGACAGGCCCTCGTGCAGGAGCTGCCGGAAACGGGTGACGATGAAGAGCGAGTAGTCGATGCCGACGCCGATGCCGATCATCGACACGAGCAGCGGCGTGATCGTGTTGATGTCGGTCAGGCCGGCCAGGATGAAGAGCAGCAGGAACGCGGTCCCCAATGCCGTCAGGGCGAGCGCGATCGGGATCGAGGTCGCGACCAACGTGCGGAAGACGATCAGGAGCACGATCAGCGCCGCCAGCAGCCCGAGGAGCTCCTGGGTTCCCTGCTCGATCGGCGGGAACTCGGCTTCGCCGTTGAACTCGGCGGTGACCCCGGCGGGCTCGACCGTCTCGCGCGCGGCCTTCTCGACAGCGACGACGGCGTCGCGATCCTTGTCGTAGATGATGCGGTCGAACTGCGCTTCGGCGTAGGCGATGCGGCCGTCGTCGGAGAAGGTGTCCTTGCTGAACGGATTGCCGACGCTTTCCAGCCCGGCCTTGTCCTCGGTGGGCTTGAACTCGCGGGAGCGCAGCCGCCTGATCGCTCTCTGGACGGCCGCCTTGCGCTCAGGCGTGTCGAGGCGCTCGCCGGGCGGCGCCGCGAAGACGACGTTGAGGACGCCGCCCTCCTCCTCCGCGAACTCGGACTCGATCAGGTCGGTGGCGCGCTGTGTGTCGGAGCCAGGGATCTCGAACTCGTCCTTGAGGCTGCCGCCGACCGTCGCGACCAGCGCGATCAAGACGGCGACGATCCCAAGCCAGCTGAGGAC
>JBKPFD010000128.1:0-3133 GCA_046729155.1 Actinomycetota bacterium | reverse complement strand
TCCCGAGCAGCGCTCCGCGTAGGTATGCGGCCCCGCAGCATGGACGCGCGACGACGCGCTTCGGAGGACGCTCGAGCGGCGCAAGCCCGGCGCTGAGGACGCCCGCCTCGTGCAGCACCTGCAAGGCACGATCCTCGCCTTCGACGTGCACCTGGTAGCGCGTCTCGCGCCCGAATGCCCGACGCGAGTATGTCCGGATCTCGGCAGAGATGCCGAATCCGCGCAGGAGCGCGAACGCCCGCCGCGCAGCTGCCGAGGTCGCCAGGTCGAGGTGCACCGCGACTTCCCCTCGCCCGCGCAGGTGCAGGCTGCCCGCCGTGTGGAAGAGGCCCGAGAGCTCGGCCAGCCGGTCGCAGCCGCGCCGCGGCGCGATCGCGGCGAGCTCGTTGCGCAGATCCTCAGAGAGCGACACCCTCGAGCTCCAGCAGCCGGCGCTTGTACTCGATCCCGAGCGAGCCGTACGAGCCGAGCCCCTCGGCAGCGACGACGCGGTGGCACGGCACGACGATCGGGAAGCGGTTGTGGGCGCAGAACGTCCCGGCAGCCCGCTGCGCGTTCGGATAGCCCGCGAGCGCCGCGAGCTCGCCGTACGTGACCGTCTCGCCGTACGGAATCCGTCGCAGCGTCTCCAGGACGGCCCGCTGAAACGGCGTCGGGTCGTCGAGCTCGAGCTCGACGTCGAGGAAGTCGTCTCGCTCGCCCGAGAAGTAGCGCGCGAACCGCTCTCCGAGCCCGCCGCTCGTGCCCGCGGCGGCGACGCCCGGCCGTGGCAGCTCGTGCCAGAGCAGCCGCGAGCCCTCGACCCAGATCGTCCCCCTGCCCCGCTCCGCGGCCTCGTAGGTGCTGCACGTCGGCGTCATGCGCTCACCGTCGAGGCCGCGACGCACTCGAGCCCGGAGGCGACGACAGCGGGTAGGCACCTCGCCGAGGCGTCCGCGAGGGAGAGCCACTCGAAGCGGTCGTGCTCGGCCGAGATCGCTACGTCGACGTCCCCGGGTGCCTCGGCGACGAAGACCGCCCACTCCTCGGTCCCGCAACCGGTGGGCTCAAGAGAGAGCTCGAGGCCCGTCTCCTCGAGGAGCTCACGCCGAGCGCAGTCGTCCAGAGCCTCGTCGGGGAGGCAGGCACCTGCCGGCGGCGACCACGCCCAGTCGCCCTCGTAATTCGGCCCGCGATGCTTGCGGTGCAGGACGAGCCATTCCAGGCTGCCGCCGGCTCGCCGCCAGACGGCGACAGTTGCGCCGAAGGGCTTCTCCTCGCTTACGGGCAGGCCGTCCCAGGTCGTGAGCAGCACGCACGAATCGTGCCCGAATCTAGAATCCACGGCGTGAGCGCCCCAGGTATCTTCCGCCCGCCGAAGCCGGCAAACGAGCCGGTCCGCGATTACGCGCCGGGCTCGCCCGAGCGGGCCGAGCTGAAGCAGCGGCTCTTCGCGATGGAGCGCGAGAAGATCGAGATCCCGCTCGTCATCGGCGGCGAGGACGTCGAGACCAAAAAGACCGCCGAAGCGGTCATGCCCCACCGCAAGAGCCACGTCCTCGCCGACGTGCACCAGGGCGGCGCGGCCGAGGTCGAGCGCGCGATCCAGGCGAGCGCGGAGGCCTGGGAAGACTGGTCGCGCCTCCCGTGGGAAGAGCGGGCCGCGGTCTTCCTCCGCGCCGCCGAGCTCCTGTCCGGGCCGTGGCGCGCGACGCTCAACGCGGCAACGATGCTCGGCCAGTCGAAGACCGCGCACCAGGCCGAGATCGACGCGGCGTGCGAGCTGATCGACTTCTACCGCTTCAACGTCGAGTTCATGACGCGGATCTACGAGGAGCAGCCGATCTCCTCGCAGGGCACCTGGAACCGCATGGAGTACCGCCCCCTCGAGGGCTTCGTCTTCGCGGTCACGCCGTTCAACTTCACGGCCATCGCCGGCAACCTCCCCGCCAGCGCGGCGTTGATGGGAAACACCGTCGTCTGGAAGCCCGCGGGCACGGCGACGTACTCGGCGTACTTCCTCATGCGCCTGCTCCAGGAGGCGGGGCTCCCGCCGGGCGTGATCAACCTCGTGTACGGATCGGGCGCGACGATCGGCGACGCCGCTCTTGCCAGCCCGGAGCTCGCCGGCGTGCACTTCACCGGCTCGACGCCGGTCTTCCAGAGCATCTGGCGGACGATCGGCCAGAACATCGACCAGTACCGCAACTACCCGCGCATCGTCGGCGAGACGGGCGGCAAGGACTTCATCGTCGCGCATCCGTCCGCGGACGTCGACGAGGTCGCGACGGCGATCGTGCGCGGCTCGTTCGAGTACCAGGGTCAGAAGTGCTCGGCGGCGTCCCGGGTCTACGCGCCGGCCAACCTGTGGCCCGAGCTGCGCGAGCGCCTCGCCGACCAGGTCGCCCAGCTGAAGGTCGGCGACGTGTCCGACTTCGAGAACTTCATGGGCGCCGTGATCGACGGCAACTCGTTCAAGACGCAGAAGGAAGCGATCGACGAGGCGCGGTCGCACAAGCGGACGGAGGTGCTCGTCGGCGGTGGCACGAGCGACGACGAGGGCTACTTCGTCGAGCCGACGATCATCGAGACGCAGGACCCGGATTTCCGGCTCCTCCGTGACGAGCTCTTCGGGCCCGTCGTGACGACGTACGTCTACCCGGAGGGCAAGTGGCGCGACACGCTCGACCTCGTCGACCGCACGGCGCCGTACGGGCTGACCGGCGCGGTGTTCGCCGACGACCGCGACGCCGTCGTCGAGGCGCAGGATGCGCTCCGCTACGCGGCCGGCAACTTCTACGTCAACGACAAGCCGACCGGCGCCATCGTCGGCCAGCAGCCCTTCGGCGGCGCGCGCGCCTCGGGGACGAACGACAAGGCCGGCTCGATGTGGAACCTCATCCGCTGGGTGAGCCCGCGCACGATCAAGGAGACGTTCGTGCCGCCGCGGGACTACCGCTACCCGTTCATGGCGCCCGAGATCGACGGCTCGGGGCCGGACCGTCCCTGACGTCGCCGAGGAAGGCGAGCACCGCCTCCGAGAGCGACGCGATCTGCTCGCGGACGACGCTGTAGAGGACGTAGTAGCCCTCGCGCCGCGTGGTCACGAGCCCGGCCGCGGCGAGCTGGCGGAGGTGCTTCGAGAGGCCTGCCT
>JBKPFD010000127.1:0-5132 GCA_046729155.1 Actinomycetota bacterium | reverse complement strand
CGACGGCCCGGTCCTTCGTGTACGTCTCGGCGAGCGGTGAGAGGCGGCGCAGGTAGGCGACGTGGTACGAGGAGGGGGTTTCGTCTCGCTCGGGCCCGAGCAGCCGGTTGAACCAGCGCTCGCGGAGGTCGCCGTACGCGGAGGCGGACGCGTCGCTCGCCTTGGCAAGGACCTCGGCGAGCGAACGCAGCGAGATGCCCTTCTCCTCCTCGTTCCGCTCGACCGGGTCCTCGACGCGCGACAGGTCGCTAGCCAGGCCCTCTTCCGCGCGCAGCAGCTCGCGCCGGTCCTCGTTGAACGAGGCCGACGCATCGAGGTGGATCCGTCCGAGCTCCTCGCGGTCGGCGTAGTCGCTGAGCACAGCCAGGTTGGCCTGGGCAGTGCGCAGCGGAAGCTGCTCGCCGCGGAACTCGACCCGGGCCGCGAGGATCGCGTTCTCGAGCTCGTCCTGCCGCTCGGAGAGCTCGGCGGCGATCACACCCGCCTCGCACTCCTTCCGCAGACGGTAGACCCGCTCGCGCTCCTCGCCCTCGGCGCCGTCCTCGGCCGCGCGAAGGGCATCGAGCTGATCGCGCGTGAAGAGGTCTGTGTAGCGGGCGACGATCGCGGCCTGCTCGGAGACCTCCTTCTCGCCGACGCGCACGGCACGGCCCTCCTCCGCGCGCTCGAAGAGGTAGTTGCGCAGGCGGTCTTCGTACTCCGCGGGGCTGCGAACGACGGCGACGCTCATCCGCAAGAATCTACACGGCCGCCGGCTTTACGCCGAACGTCAGGACGGGGCGGGCTCGCCGGCCGCCAGCCGCCGCACCATCTCGGACAGCTCGTCGAGCTCGAACGGCTTGCGGATAAAGCCCTCGACGCCCTCGGGCGTCGGCGGGTCGACCTCCGAAGTGCCACTGAGGAGGCAGACGGCGACGTCGGCATATTCTCGCCGCAGCAGAGGCAGGAGCTCGAGCCCGTTCCGATCGCCGACGTGCAGGTCCAGCAGCAGGACGTCGACGTCGTCGACGGCCAGGAGCTCGGCCGCGCGGGCGATCGTCGCCGCCTCCAAAACGCGGTAGTGCTCGAGCTCGAGATTGACCCGGCACAGCACCCGAAGCGAAGGGTCGTCCTCGACGACGAGAACGGTCGAAGACCCCTGTAAAGGCATGGAATTGGAAGCCCTATCGATCACGCGGCACTCAATGACTCAAGACGACAAATCTGCCGCGAACCTTGCCCCCTGATCGGGAGAAAACCCGCTCTTTGCGGGGATTTCCCTTCGCAGAGCCGTACCCCAGGCCCACTGAGTCCGTTTTCCTAGTTGGAAATGTTAAAGGACGAGGCGCAAGCGCCGATTGCGGCACTCCTGCGCGCGTCTGTCGACCAGCATCGGCCGACTGCGAGCTTCCGGCGAACGGCCTGGCGCAATTTTCAGCGCGCCCTCGACCCCCTCGGCCGGGTCAAGCCGCTGCCGCCCTCGCCGCCCTGATCCGGTCTAGCGTCCGCTCCCGGCCAAGGAGCTCGATGCTCTCGAAGAGGCCGGGCGACACGCGCGAGCCCGTGACGGCGACCCTGATCGGCTGAAACGCGTCGCGCGGCTTCAGCTCGAGCCTGTCGGCGAGCGCGCGCAGTGCGTCTTCGATCGGCTGCGCCTCGAACGGCTCGAGGTCGGCCAGCGCGTGTTCGGCCTCTTCGAGCACGGGCGCCGAGCCGTCGATGAGTCCGCGATCGGGCTCGACCTCGCCGAAGAGAAAGCCCGTGAAAGCCGGGTAGTCCGAGAACTTGGTGATCTTCTCCTGCACGAGCGGCGCGGAGGCGCGCACGAGCTCGTCGTCCCATTCGTAGCCCTGCTCACGCAGCCACCTGACGAGCGCGGCCCCGTAGTCGTCCGCATCGAGCGCGCGCGCGTAGACGCCGTTCATCCAGTCGAGCTTTGCGTAGTCGAAGATGGCCGGGCTCGCGCCGACGCGATCGAGAGTGAAGCGCTCGCCAAGCTCGTCGCGGGACATGATCTCGGTCTTGTCGTCGTAGCTCCAGCCGAGGAGCGCGAGGAAATTGACGAGCGCCTCGGGCAGGTAGCCCTCGGCGCGAAAGTCCTCGACCGAGACCGCACCGTGCCGCTTCGACAGCTTCTTGCCGTCGGTGCCGAAGATGTTCGCTGCGTGCGCGTACGGCGGGACCGGCGCGCCGAGAGCCTCGAGGATGCGGATCTGCTTGGGCGTGTTGGAGATGTGGTCGTCGCCGCGGATGACGTGGGTGATGCCGTCGAGCCAGTCCTCGATCGGCGAGGCGAAGTTGTAGGTCGGGCGGCCGTCGCCCCGGACGAGGACGAGGTCCTCGAGCTTCTCGTTCGGGTACTCGATCCGGCCGCGGATCAGGTCGTCCCAGACGGTCACGCCCTCGTCGGGCATGCGGATGCGGATCGCGCCCTCGTCCTCGTAGGCCTTGCCCTCCTCGACCAGACGCTGCGCCTCCTCGCGGCAGCGCTCCATGCGGTCGAGCTGGAAGGTGACCTCCCCGTCCCAGTCGAGGCCGAGCCAGCGGAGCGACTCCTGGATCTGCTCGGTGGCCTCAGCGACCTCGCGGCTCGTGTCGGTGTTCTCGATGCGCAGCCGGAACTCGCCGCCCTCGTGGCGCGCGAAGAGCCAGTTGAAGAGCGCCGTGTGGACGCCTCCGATGTGGAGGAAGCCCGTTGGGCTCGGCGCGAAACGGACGACCGGTGGCACGGCACGTATCGTAGGCGCCGTGCTGCTCGGCGCCCACGTTTCGTCCTCGGGCGGGGTCCACACGGCGATCGACCGCGTCGAGTCGATGGGTGGCGACTCCGTCCAGGTCTTCACGCAGAGCCCGCGCAGGTGGGCCCCGACGAACCACGATCCGGAGAGCTTCGAGCGCTTCAAGGCGCGGCGCGACGAGGCCGGGATCCAGGGTGTGCTCTGTCACGCGGTCTACCTGCTCAACCTCGCGAGCCCGGACGACGAGCTCTACGAGAAGTCGGTCGCGGCTCTCTCGAACACGGTCGACGTGGGGTGTGCGATCGACGCGGACGGCGTCGTGTTCCACATCGGCTCGCATCTGGGCGCGGGTATGGAGGCTGGGCTCGATCGCGTGGCGGAGGCGATGAAGAGGGTTCTCGACCGCTGCTCGAACACGACCTGGCTGCTGATGGAGAACACGGCCGGTGCCGGCGACACGATCGGGCGGTCGATCGACGAGCTGGCCCTGCTCTACGACCGGCTCGACGCTCACCCTCGACTCGGGCTGTGCCTCGATTCCTGCCATCTGTACGGATCGGGCTACGACGTCACCGATCCGGCAGCCCTCGACGACGTGCTCGACACGGTGGACGCCGCTATCGGCCTCGATCGCCTGCGGGCGCTGCACGTCAACGACTCGGCGGCCGAGCTGGGCTCGAACCGTGATCGCCACGCGAACATCGGCGAAGGGTTGATGGGCAACAAGCTCGGCGTCTTCCTGGGCCACGCGAAGCTGCAGGGGCTCCCGGCCGTGCTCGAGGTCCCCGGCGAGGACGGCCACGGGCCGAACGCGGCCGAGGTCGCCAAGGCGAGGAAGCTCCACGCACGCTGGGCCGCCAAGGTCAGGTCCTGACCGGCCAGGGCCTCGGGGCCGGCCCCATGCCACCCACCGGTTCGAGCCTATTCAGAAAGACCGCGCGGGTGTCACACCGAACCGCGCCGAAAACGAAAACGAGCGCCTAGGCGCTCGGCTTGACCTGTGCGAAGACCCGGAACGTCGGTTCCCCGACCGGGAGCTCGTAGAACTCCGGGTTGAGGCAGCCGAGCTCGTCTTCCCGGCCCTCGTAGCACGAGTCGACCTCGACGCGACACATCGGCAGCGGGCGACGATTCGCCCGCACCGCGCCGAACTCACCCCGCTTCTCGGCCTCGAGCAACAGCACGAGGTCGATCTCGACGTCGAAGACCTTCTGCATGCAGCCGACGTACGTCCGTCCGATCTCCTGGAACGAGTAGAGGAACGGGCAGCCGCGCTCGACGCATGCCGAGGGGTACACCACCTTGTCGCAATGGATGTCGCACCGCCGGCACTCGACCTCGTCCTGTGGGTGGAGAGGGAGCTCTCGAACGTCGGCTACGACACGCCGCATGTGGGAATTGTGGGCGCGCCAAGGGCCCGCCGCAAGACTTGACAACGCCGCCCGAAAATGCTTGGTCGGCGTCAGCCTCGCAGGCGATCGGCGATGTTGAGGACGTCCATCTGAGTGAAGGCGAGGTGGTCGGGCTCGCCACCGTCGGGGTGCTCGTCGGCGCGGAACCAGAGCGCTTGCACCGTCGTCATCCCGACCTCGCCGGCACCGCGGATGTCCTCGAAGAGCCGGTCGCCGACGAAGATCGCCTCGTCCGCCCGTACGCCGAGCGCCTCGAGCGCGCGCTCGAAGATGGCCGGATGCGGCTTCCGCTTGCCGAGCTCCGACGAGAAGACCGCGAAGTCGATCCGCTCGGCGACCCCGAGCTGCTCGAGGTCGCGGTGCAGCAGCCACCCGGGATCGAACGCGTTCGAGACGAGGCCGAGGCGCAGCCCCCGCGCGCGCAACGCCTCGAGCAGCGCATGCGTTGTCGCCCCGAGGACGCGCGACGGGCCCCACGCAGAGTGCTCGGCTTCCAGAAAGCGCCCCAGCTCCTCGTCCGAGACCTCGATGCCGAAGTGGCCGAGTGCCTCCCGCACGAGCCCTGGGTACTCGATCTCGTCGAGCGTCCCGGGCACCCAGAAGAGCGGCAGATAGCGCTCGCGGAAGTGCGCTGTGTACGCGTCGAGCTGGGGAAGGCCGTCGCGCCCGATCGCCTCGAGCCCGGCGCGGGCGCCTGCGTCGACGAGCTCCTCGTCGAAGTTGAAGGCCATCAGCGTGTCGCCCCAGTCGAAGAGAACCGCGCGCAGCACGGCCGGTAGGCTAGCCGCGTGGCGCGGAAGATCCTCTGGGCGTCTCTCGCGCTGGGCCCGCTCACCGTTCTCGTCGACCTCGTCTTCCACCCGGGCGACGTCTTGCTGTTCGTGATCGCGTCGATCGCGCTCGTCCCGCTCGCCTGGCTGATCGGAGAGACGACCGAGCAGGCGTCCCACCACACGGGCCCCGGCATCGGCGGCTTCCTGAACGCAACGTTCGGCAACGCGCC
>JBKPFD010000126.1:0-5322 GCA_046729155.1 Actinomycetota bacterium | reverse complement strand
GCGAGCCGGCCGGCGGACGGCTGCGGCTCGGCCACGGCGTCGAGCCGGCCTACTTCTCGCAGCACGAGGTGGAGCTCGACCACACGCGCAGCGTGCTCGCCGTGACGCAGCGCGCGACGGGCCTGCAGCGGCCGCAGGCACAGAACCTGCTCGGGCGTTTCCTCTTCTCGGGCTGGGAGATGCACGAGCGACAGGTGTCGGCGCTGTCGGGAGGCGAGCGGCGACGGCTTGCGCTCGCGCTCGTCGTCGCCTCGGGCGCGAACCTGCTGCTGCTCGACGAGCCGACGAACCATCTCGACCTGGAGAGCCGTGAGGCGCTCGAGGCCGCACTCGAGGCCTTTCCCGGCACGGTGCTCCTCGTCTCGCACGACCGCGCGCTGCTCGATGCCGTTGCCGACCGCACGCTCGCGATCGAGGACGGAACGATCCGCTCGTACGAGGGCGGCTGGGCGGATTACGTCGGGAAGCGCGACGAGCTGGCCGCCCGCGCCGCGGAGCCAGAGCCGCCGAAGCCGAAGAAGGCGAAGCCGCGGCCGGCGCGGGAGAAAGCTGCTCGGCCGAGCGAGCTCGAGCGAATCGAGTCGGAGATCGCGGCGCGCGAGGCGGAGCTCGAACGGTTGGAGAAACAGTTGGCGGACGACTGGGGGAACGTGGACGTCGTGGCCGCGCATCGCCGGAGCCGGGACGAGCTGCAGGCGCTCCTCGCCCGCTGGGAAGACCTCTTCGAGCGCTCGCAGGCGTAGCCCTTCCGTGCCGCAGGCGATCGAGCTCCGTACCCTCCGCGACGGCGGGCAGCGGGCCACGGAGGTCGCCGGCTGGATCGCCGACTTCCTGGCGCCCGCGCGCCACACGCTCGACTTCGCGCACTACGACTTCCACCTGCAGCCCGAGACGGCCGCGATCGTCGGCGGTGCCATCCGGGAGGCGGCCGCGCGCGGCGTCGCCGTGCGCTTCGTCTACAACGTCGACCACCGAAACCCGATCCCGGTCCCGCCGCCGCCGGAGCCGGACGCGAAGCTGATCGCGTCGCTCGGCATCCCGGCCCGCGCGATCGCGGGCGATCCCGACCTCATGCACCACAAGTACGTCGTCCGGGACGACGAGACCATCTGGACCGGCTCGATGAACTGGACCGACGACTCGTTCGCGATCCAGGAGAACGTGCTGGTGACCGTGAGCTCGCCGGACCTCGCCGCGCGCTATACGGCCGCGTTCGAGCAGCTGTGGAGCACGGGCGACGTGGAGCGGAGCGGCTTCGTCGACCCGGTGCCGCTGACCGTGGACGGGAAGGCGGTTCGAGCTTGGTTCACGCCCGGCCACGGCGAGGAGCTGTCCGCGCGGATCGCGAAGCACATCGCCAAGGCGCGCCGCCGCGTTCGGATCTGCTCGCCGGTGCTGACCGCCGCGCCCGTGCTCGCCACCCTCGCCCAGCTCGTTGCCGAGGGCCGTCTCGACATCGCCGGGTGCGTGGACGAGCCGCAGGTGCGCGGTGTCATCTACGAGTGGAACAGGAACGGCAACGTCACCTGGAAGCTGCCGCTCCTCGAGCAGGCGCTGGCAGCGCCGTTCTCGGGCAAGCCCTCGACCCCGTGGGAGCCCGAGGGGACGCCCCACGACTTCATGCACGCGAAGGTGACCGTGGCCGACGACGTCGTCTTCCTCGGCAGCTTCAACCTCTCACGGTCCGGCGAGCGCAACGCCGAGGACATGCTCGAGATCCATGACGCCGGCCTCGCCGACCGCCTCGCTGCCTTCGTCGACGAGGTGCGTGCCCTCTACCCGCGCTTCACGCCCGACGGCTACTAGGCCCAGGGCAAGCCGTTCCAGTCGTCCGGCGGTCCGGGCTGCCACTCCGGGAACTGGGCGTACGCCTCGGCGGGTGACGTCGTGTCCGTCTCGACGCCTGCGCCGTGGCGGAGCGCTACCTCGGAGCGTGGATAGACGATTCCCTTCTCCTCGGGCCATCCCTTACGGGCGCCCGTCATGAAGATCACGCACGGGCCGTCTCCAGCCCCGACGAAGGCGTGCTCGGTGTCCGGCGGGCAGTGCACGAAGTCCCACGCCTCGAGCGGCCGCTCCTCGCCTTCGATCAGCAGCAGGCACTCGCCGGCGAGGACGAGGAAGTCCTCCTGGTTGGCCTCACGGTGATACCTGCTCGCCTGTCCCGGCTGGAGCACTGCCAGGGTGAAGCCGACGTCGGGGAAGGGTGCTTCGTCGCCCTCGACGATGAACGCGGCTCCGAGCGCCTCGTTCGTCACCCACGCACCGTCCCGGACATTGACGACGAACCAGCCGTCGGACACGGGCGTGAGGCCGGCGTCTAGCTGCTCAAGGCGTGCTTCCTCGACCATTTCCGCTCCTCTCCGTGGACATCGACCTCTAGCGCGACTCGAACGTGGCGATCAGGGCCTCCGCCACGACCTTGAGCGGCCGCCCGGAGACCTGGCTCGCCTTGCGCAGTCGCGCGAACGCCTCGCCTTCGGTCAGCTTCTCCCGCTCCATGAGCAGGCCCTTCGCCCGCTCGATCACCTTGCGCGCGGCGAGCGCCTCCGAGAGCGAGTCCGCCTCCTCGCGGACGGCGGCGAGCTCCTCGTGCCGGGCGCGCGCCGCACGGATCGCAGGCACGAGATCCTGCTCGCGGAAGGGCTTGACGAGGTAGCCGAAGACGCCGGCCTCCACCGCCCGCGAGACGAGCTCGTCCTGGCCGTACGCGGTCAGCATCACGATCGGGATCGGCCGCTCGTCGAGGATCCGCCGCGCAGCCTCGATACCGTCGAGGCGCGGCATCTTCACGTCAAGCACGGCGACGTCGGGCTCCTCGCTGCGGGCAAGCTCGACGGCCTCGGCCCCGTCGCGCGCCTCGGCGCAGACCTCGAAGCCGGCCCGCTCGAGCAGCTCCTTCAGGTCGAGCCGGATGATCGTCTCGTCCTCGGCGATGAGCACTCTCACGGCGCCGCCCCGACGACGAGGTAGCCGAGGCCCTCCGGGCCGGCGACGACCTGCCGAGTGGCGTCCGCCGAGACGAGCACGTACCGCCCGGGCTCGAACGGGACCTCGTCGCCGTCGACGCGCAGCACACCGCTCCCGCGCAGCGAGATGTAGATCTCCTCCTGCCCGGACTCGCGCTCGTCGTGCTCCTTGCCCGCCTGCCCGGGCTCGTTGTCGAACTGATTCATCCTGATCGCCGCCGCTCCGAGCTCGCGCGCGACCGCCTTGCGGCGCTCGTGGAACGAAGAGGCGTCGAGGACCGAGTACGCCATCAGGCCGGGAACACCACCTCGGCCCGCAGGCCGCCGTCCGAGCGCAGGTCGAGGGTCCCGCGCAACTCGTCGCGGACGAGCGCCCGTACGATCGAGAGCCCGGTGCCACTCTCATCGCCCGTGATTCCGGCCCCGTCGTCGGCGATCGCGAGCACGACCTCGCCGTTGCGCTGCGCGAGCTCGACCCGCACGGAGTCACCGCCGTGCTCGAGGGCGTTCTGCAACAGCTCGCTGAACACGAGCGCGAGGGCCGTCGCGCGGTTGCCGGCGAGCGCGACCGGCTCGAACTGGGCCTCGACTCGCTTCTCGGCGCCGAGGCCCTGGACGAGCATCGAGCGCAGGCGGTCGAGGAGGTCGTCGAGCTCGACTTCCTCGTCCGTGCGCTGCGTCAGCACCTCGTGAACGGCGGCGATCGCGAGGATGCGGTTGACCGAGTCCTCGAGCGCCTTGCGCGGGTCGACACCGGCGGAGCGCGCCTGCAAGCGGAGCAGCGAGGCAACCGTCTGCAGGTTGTTCTTCACCCGGTGGTGGATCTCCTGGGCGAGGACGCCGCGCATGACCGCGCGCCCGTGCTCGAGCGCGACCGCCGCGTGGTGCGCGATCGACGCGAGCAGTGCCTCCTCCTGCTCGGTGAACGGCGTGTCGCGATCGCAGACGAGCTCGCCGATCGCGCGCCGCTTCCAGCGCAGCGGGAGCCGCACCGCGTGCTTGCCGGGGCTGCCTTCGGGCCAGGCGATCTTGCCGTCCTCGAGCACGAGCGCCGCGCCGGTCGCACCGACCGCCTCCATCGTCGTGTTGACGATCGCCTCGAGCGACTCCTCGAGGTAGAGCGACTCGGAGACGGCCTCAGAAATCCGTGCGAGCGCCTCGAGCTCCGACACGCGGGCCTGCGCGTCGGCGTAGAGCTTCGCGTGCTCGATCGTCTGCGCGACCTGGGCGGCGATCGCGACGAGGAGGTCCATCTCCGCGGCCGAGAACTCGCGCGGCTCGACCGTGCGCACGTTGAGCGCGCCGGCGAGCTTGTCCCGGGCGAGAATCGGCACGGCGAGGATCGACTCGTACTCGTCCTCGGGCAGGTTCGGAAACGCCTTGAAACGCTCGTCGAGGTGGGCCTGCTCGGGGATCATGATCGGTGCGCGCTCACGTGCGGACACGCCCGTGATCCCCTCACCCGGCTTCATCCGCGGCGTGCGCGTCATCTCGTCGACCCGCGTGCCGAAGGTGGCCCGCAGCACGAGCTCGTCCGCGTGCTCGTCGTAGAGGTAGACGAAGCACGCATCCGCGTCGAGTGCCGCGGCGACCTTGCGGGCGACCAGCGCGAGCACCTCCTCGAGGTCGAGCGTCGAGTTGACGGCCGCGATCGTCTCCGTCAGCAAGCGCAGATGCCGGGCCGAGACGTCCACTATTCGATTGTAGGAAGCGTGGCGCCGACACCCGGTCGTCGATCGCGTGCAGGACTACGAGCACTCTTAACAGAACCCTTACGAGTCTTGCGCTTTCCCGTTACAGGACAGCGGTAGCTTGACTCCTGTGAGCGTTGCCCGTTCCGACCTCCTGCGCACGATCGGCTATCTCGTCGCTGACGCGCACGGCCGGGTTGTCGGCCGGGTCGAGGGCCCGATGTACGGGACGGAGCCCGACGTTCCCGACGCTCTCGCCGTCCGCTCCGGGTTCCTGTCACGCCGTCGCCGCCTCGTGCCGGCAGACGCCATCGACCAGATCGACGGCCGAAGCGGCGTGGTCGGCCTGAGCGTCGACCGCGAAGCCATCCTCAGCTTTCTCTAAGCGCGCGCTCCGGACCGGCCGCTTAACCACGAGCTGCTCGTAACGACGCAGCTCGCCGTCGTTTCGAAATGCCTCCCTAGCTCGCACGTGCCAAGAGGCGGGACGATCGCTCAGCCGATCCCCGAGAGCCAGTGCTTTAAGTCGCCGGAAATCGGGAGATTTCCGGCGAGTCCCGGGCCCGTGGCCCGGGACCGTGGAGCTGCCTGGTTTCGAGCAGGTCGGGGTTAAGCGGCCGGTCCGGAGCGCGCGCGTAGATAAAGCGGAGGCTGGCGTCGCG
>JBKPFD010000125.1:0-2999 GCA_046729155.1 Actinomycetota bacterium | reverse complement strand
CCACGCACTTCTCGAGGCCGTTCTCGTAGCGCCAGAGCCGGTGCCGGCCGCGGAAGCGCGGATAGACGGGCCGTTTGTACTCCGGGTACTGCTGCGTGATCGGCTTCTTGAAGATCTGCTTCAGCGTGACGCCGAAGCCCTTGAGCGAGTCGAACGGCTGCGGGCTCACAGCGCGATCACCAACGCGGCGGTGACGAGCGCGTTGACCGTCGCCACCGGGAGCAGGACCTTCCAGCCGAAGTCCATCAGCTGGTCGTAGCGGAGCCGCGGCAGTGTCGCCCGCAGCCAGATGAAGATCACGACGAGCGCGCCGAGCTTCATGAGGAACCAGAGGGGGCCGAGCGGCGCCCAGGGGCCGAGCCACCCGCCGAAGAAGAGCGTGACGGCGAGCGCCGAGAGCGTGATCATGTTGATGTACTCGGCCATCGAGAAGAGGCCGAAGCGCATGCCGCTGTACTCCGTGTGGTAGCCCGCGACGAGCTCGGTCTCGGCCTCGGGCAGATCGAAGGGCGGGCGGTTCGTCTCGGCGATCCCGGCGAAGAAGAAGACGAGGAGCCCGACGAACTGAGGTACCGCATACCAGACCGAGCTCGACTGCTCGTTGACGATGTCGACGAGGTTCAGCGAGCCGGCCATGAGCACGACTCCGAGCACGGACAGCGCAAGCGCGACCTCGTACGACACGAGCTGGGCGCACGTGCGCATCGAGCCGAGGAGCGAGTACTTCGAGTCCGAGGCCCAGCCGCCGATGATGAACCCGTAGATCCCGAGTGACCCGAGCGCGAAGACGAGGATCAGCGAGATCGGAAGGTTCGCGACCTCGCCGGAGATGTCATAGCCGGCGACGTGCCAGCCTTCGCCGAAGGGGATGACGGCGAACGCGGCGAGCGCGGTCGCGGCCGAGAGCGCCGGTGCGCTGATGTAGAGCAGGTCGACGGCGGTCGCCGGGTAGAAGCTCTCCTTGCGGATCAGCTTGACCAGGTCGGCGATCGGCTGCAGGAGGCCGAACGGGCCGGTCCGGTTCGGCCCGTAGCGGAGCTGCATGCGGCCGATGACCTTGCGCTCGAGCCAAGTCGAGTAGGCGAAGGTCCCCAGCAGGAGGTTGATGATCACGAGCGACTTGATGACGTCGATCCACCAGGGCTCGTTCACGCGGAGACCTCGACGTGCGTGCCCAGGCCCGGTCCGTGCTCGGCCGCCACGCGGACGACGCCCTTCGCGAGCTCGCGGTTGAGCCGCGCGCGGAGCTCGACGGTGGTCCCGTTCGAGCTCACGGTCAGCGTCTGCCCCGGCTCGACCTTCAGGCGCTTCGCGTCCTGCGGCGACAGCTCGATCTCCGGCTCGGGCCGCTGGAACTGGAGCTCTGCGACGCGCTCGACGGCCGGGCCCGAGAACAGCGGCCTGTAGGTGACGAGCCTCAGGCCCTTGCCGGCCGGCGGGCGGGCCTGGGCTCGGCGCCCGCCGCTGACGGCTTCGCGCTCCGGGCGGGGCGGGAGCGGCGCTTGCTCTCCGACGCGCCCGTAGTCGAGGCCGTCGTAGACCCGCTCCGAGAGCTCGCCGAAGACCTGCGGAGCATGGGGAGACAGCGCGATGCCGAAGCGCTCCGCGAGCTTCGCGATCCAGGCGAGCTCGTCGGGCCCGGGCGGGATGACCGTTCGGCGCAGCCGCTGCAGGCGTCCTTCGAGGTTGACGTACGTGCCGTCTCGCTCCAGGTAGCTCGTGCCCGGCAGAACCAGGTTGGCCCATCTGTGGACGGGCTCCCTGAACATCGAGATCGCGAGCACGGCTTCCGCCTGCTCGCCGAGCGCACGGACGTCCGGGTTCGCGATCGCCTCGTCTCCCGACGCGATCAGCAACCCGATCGGCTCCGGGTTGGCCTCCTCGCCGTCGGCGGCCGCGGCCCACGCGTCCGCGACGCCCCGCCCGTTCGCGGTCTGCGGCAGGTAGAACGCCGCGCAGCCCTCGCGGTCTGAGAAGCCGAGGTCCTCGGCGAGGCCGGCGACGATCTCCCCGCCACGGCCGTGCGGGCCCGACCAGATGAGGATCGCGCGCTCCTCCTCGCGGAGCCGGTCAGCGAGCTCGCCGCTCGTCACCTCGGGGACGCCGCCCTGGCGCGCTCCGATCGGCGTCCTCACGATCTCGGCGCCGCCGCGGCGAGCCTGGCGCAGCCAGAGGTCGACGATCGGGGCCCGGTCGACGACCGGGTCGTCGCCGAGGACGACGACGAGCCTCGCGTCGCCGATCGCGGACAGCGGCGCGCGCAGCGGGTCGAGCGCGGGGCTGATCGTCTCCGGAAGCAGCGCCGAGTGGGCGCCGAGCCCTCCGCGCAGGAGCCGGCCGAGCGCATATGCCAGCTCGACGGTCTCGGAGCCGGACAGCGCGGTCACGATCCTGCCGTCGGCCGCTTTCAGCATCGCCTCGGCCTCATCGAGCGCCTCGTCCCACGAGAGCTCCTCGAACCGGCGTGGCCCGGCTCGGCGCAGCGGATCGGCGAGGCGGTCGGAGGCCTGGACGTGCGAGAACGCGAACCGCCCCTTGTCACAGAGCCACCCGCGGTCGACCTCCGGATGGTTGCGGGCGATGATCCGCTTGATCTTGCCCTCGCGCGTGGTCGCCTCGACATTGCAGCCGACCGGGCAGAGGCCGCAGACCGTCGGCACGTTCTGGATCTCCCAGGGGCGCGCCTCGAAGCGGTACTGCGTCGAGGTGAGCGCGCCGACGGGGCAGAGCTCGACGACGTTGCCCGAGAAGGGGGCGCGGTACGGCTCGTCCTCGAAGGTTGCGATGACCGACTGCGCGCCGCGATTGGCGGCGATCAGCTGCCCGTCCTCGGCGACCGCTTCCGAGAAGCGGGTGCAGCGGTAGCAGAGGATGCAGCGCTCGCGGTCGAGGGCGATCGTCGGCGAGATCGGGATCGGCTTCTCGAACGTGCGCTTCGGGAACTCCATCCGCGTCGCACCGGGGCCCCAGCGGAAGGTCAGGTCCTGCAGCGGGCACTC
>JBKPFD010000124.1:0-4862 GCA_046729155.1 Actinomycetota bacterium | reverse complement strand
ACTGGCTGGTGACGAGACGCCTTAGCCGGTTGCGGCTCGAGATCGAGCGGCAGAGCAGCTAGGACACCTCGAACCAAGAATCCGAGGGGGATGCGGTGCCGTAGGGAAGGGTATGGGCCGCGCGTCCTGCAGTTTGCTTCTCCCGTCGACCAAGGTCGGGGGGACACGTCTGGCCCCTTTGCGGTCATTCGGACTCGCGGCAGAATGCAGGAGGCGGCGCCGGGGGGCGGAGTGAAGACAAGGATTGCGGCAATTCCTTGCAGACCCCCAGCGCCGCCGCAAAAGCGCCGCAACTCCCCTGTTCGTCCCGAGCGTACCACCGTCGGCGGGAACCCAAAAGCTGCAAGCAGTCAAGAGACGCGACAAACGCGGGAAACCGGGCGCGTGTGGCCCAGTCACCTTCTCTCCCCGGTGCGGCAGGCAGGGCCAAAAGACTTTCTACCCCACCTTCTACCGACCTGACCTGATCTCAGCCGACCTCGCGTAACCTAGGACGCCTGACCAAGCCGAAAGCGGGGAGGCACGACGTGTCCTTCGACATGAACAAGATGCTCCAGCAGGTGCAGCAGCTCCAGGCGCAGATGGCGAAGGCGCAGGAAGAGCTGAAGAACGAGACGGTCGAGGCTTCCGCCGGCGGCGGCATGGTCACGGTCAAGGTCTCGGGCGCGCTCGAGCTGACCGAGATCAAGATCTCGCCCGAGGCGATCGACCCGGACGATCCGGAGATGCTCGCCGACATGGTGCTGGCCGCGGTCAACGAGGCCCTGCGCTCCGCTCAGTCGCTCGCGGAGTCAAAGCTCGGTGGGATGGCCGGGCTCGGAGACCTCGGCGGTCTCGGCCTACCCGGGATGTAGCGCCCTAGAACAAGCCTTCCAGGCTCGCCCGCCACTCGGCGCGCAACGCGTCGCGCTCGCCGCGGCGCACCCGCTCGAGTGTCGTGCGAACGGTCTCGCCGAGCGCCTGAGGGTCGAACGGCTTCGTCACGAACCCGACTCCGCCTATGTCATAGCCGCGCCGCTCGTCCGTGCGCTCCGATCGCGCCGTGATGAAGACGATCGGGATTTCGCGCGTCTCGTCCCTGGACATGAGGTTCTCGGCGACTGCGAAGCCGTCGGCGCTCGGAAGCATGATGTCGAGCAAGATCAGGTCCGGCTTCTCACTGTGCGCGAGCGCGAGTGCCTCCTCCCCGTCCGCGGCCTCGATGGTCTCGAAGCCGGCGCTGCTCAGGTTCAGGCGGCAGACGAGGCGGATCGCGGCTTCGTCGTCGACGACCAGCACGCGGCCGGTTCCGGTCTGCGGCTGCTGCCGCGCCGCGTGCGCGGCATGAGCCCGCGTGTCGGGCTCGCGCTCCCGGCGCGTGCCGGCGCCCTCACCCCGCTCGGGCCGTCGTGACGGGCCGTTTTCGCGCTCGCCAAAGCGAGGCCGACAGGGCGCGAGAGGGCGCTCTGGAGTATGCGGCAGTGCTCTACCGAGGGGGGTCGCGCTCGTGCGATTCAGGACAACTGACACTACAGTTTGTTCGCAGACATTCAAAGCGTGAGCCCGGACGCACTCAACGACATCCTGGGGTACGTCAGCACGGCGGCGTTCACCCTGCTCGGGTTCGTCTCGCTGTGGCACTGGAACCGCCGCCGCGGCCGAGCGAGCCTTTGGGCCGCCCTGTGCTTCGGCGCCCTCGCGCTCGTGGTACTCGCGGGGCTCGTCCTGCCGGAGGACCCCAAGGGAGACATTCAAGTCGTGCTGCAACACCTGCTCGTCGTGGTGCTGCTCGGCTTCCCGTACTGCCTCTACCGGTTCGCCGCCGCGTTCCATCCCATGCCGCGCAGCGTCGAGTGGATCGTCGGCGCCTCGGCCCTGATCCTGCTCGCGTGGACAGCCACGTTGCCGGATTTCCCGGCCTCGGGAGAGCCGCGCTCGGCGGAGTTCGAGGCGTACATCATCACGTTCCTCGCCTACTGGACGGTGCTCTCGGTAATCGTCGCGGCCACCCTCTGGCGGGCCGGGGACGGCCAGCCGAGCATCGCCCGCCACCGCATGCGGCTGCTCAGTGTCGCGGCGCTCCTGATCACGATCGCGGTGCTGATCGCCGGCAGCAATCCGGAAGGAAGCCCGTGGCTGGAGATCGCGAGCTCGGTCTTGGCCATCGTCAGCGCGTTCGCATTCCTGCTCGGCGTCGCACCCCCTGCGGTCGTACGCGTCGTCTGGCGCCGAGAAGACGGCGAGCGCTGGCGGGAGACGATCCCCGACCTCGTCAAGCTCTCGACTCCCGAGCAGATCATCGCGGACGTGCTGCCGTCCATGGCCCGGCTCGTCGGCGCGCGCGCCGCGTACTTCCTCGACGAGGATGGACGCGTGCTCGGCAGCCACGGGGCGCCGCCGGAGCTGCTCGAGGAACTCCCCGACGACGACCCCGCCGTGCTCCACATCGAGGTGCCCGGCGGGAGCCTCGTCGTCTGGGCGAGCCCGTATGCCCCGTTCTTCGGCACCGAGGAGATCGAAGTCCTGCGCACCCTCGGCAACCTCGTCTCGCTCGCCCTCGACCGGTCGCGCCTGTTCGTCGCCGAGCGCGCCGCGCGCGTGGAGCTCGAGCGAGCGGACGAGCTGAAGTCCAACTTCATCGCGCTCGCCGCCCACGAGCTGCGGACGCCCGTGACGAGCGTGCACGGGATCGTCGCGACGATCGATCGGCTCGGCGAGCAGCTCGGAGACCACGATCGAGCTGAGCTGGAGGAGGCGCTGCTGACGCAGACGGAGCGGATGCGGCGGCTCGTCGAGCAGCTGCTCGACCTCTCGCGTCTGGAGGCCGACCGCGTGCCGATTCAGCCGGTGCCCGTGCCGGTCCGCGCCCAGGTCGAGGATCTCGTCGTCGCTTCCGTAAGCACGCGCGCCGAGGAGATCCACGTGCGCATCGACGACGACCTCGAGGCCGTCGTCGACCCGAGCGTTCTCGAGCCCGTCGTGTCGAACCTCGTCACGAACGCGCTCCGGCACGGCGAGACGCCCGTCGTCGTGACGGCGACGAACAACGACCGGCACTTTCGGCTCGCCGTCGAGGACAACGGCCGCGGCGTTCCCGAGGAGTTCGTCCAGGACCTCTTCGAGCGCTTCAGCCGCAGCGACGAGGCTCGGGCGCGCGGCCTCGGCTCGGGCCTCGGGCTCGCCATCGCGCGCTCGTACGCGCAGGCGCACGGCGGCGATCTCGTCTATGTGCCCAGGCGCCCGAACGGCTCGCGCTTCGAGTTCGTCGTGCCGGTCGAAAACGGCGATTCCGGGACGCGCAGCACGGACGAGGCATCCGCCCGCCATGGCTAATCTGAGCAGGTGTTTTCGCCTGCTGTCGAGAACCTCGTCTCGCAGCTGACGCGGCTTCCGGGCGTCGGCACGCGCACGGCCCAGCGCCTCGCCTTCCATCTCCTGCGGGTGCCCAAGGACGAGGCCCTCGCGCTCGCCGGCGCGATCGGCGAGGTCAAGGAGCGCGTCCGCTTCTGCAGCGAGTGCGGCAACCTGACCGAAGAGGAGACGTGCGAGATCTGCCGCGACGCCCGACGCGACCGGGCCGTCGTCTGCGTCGTCGAGCAGCCGGCCGACCTCGTCTCGCTCGAGCGGACGCACGAGTACCGCGGCCTCTACCACGTCCTCGGCGGCGCGCTGTCGCCGATCGACGGCGTCGAGCCCGAGCACTTGCGTATCGCCGACCTCATGCAACGCGTGGAGCGCAACGGGATCGAGGAGGTCGTGCTGGCGACGAACCCGAACATGACGGGCGAGGCGACCGCCGCCTACCTCGCCGACCGGCTCCGCGGCCGCGTCCGCGTGACGCGCCTCGCGAGCGGCCTGCCGGTGGGAGGAGACCTCGAGTACGCCGACGAAGTCACGCTCGGGCGCGCCTTGGCCGGCCGCCGCGAAATGTGACCTAACATCCCTTCAGTGACGACGACGGAATACGAGTCTCTTCCTGCGCTTGCCGCCGAGGAGACGCGGCCCCGCGCCGGCACGATCGTCATGAAGTTCGGCGGCACGTCCGTAGCCGACGCGGAGCGGCTGAAGGCCGTAGCGCGCCGCCTCGCCGCCGCACGCGAGGGCGGGACCCGAGTCGTCGCCGTGCTCTCGGCGATGGGCGACACGACCGACGATCTCGTCCGCCTCGCGTATGACATGTCGCCGCGCCCGAAGCCGCGCGAGCTGGACATGCTCATCTCGGTCGGCGAGCGCATCTCGTGCTCGCTTTGCGCGATGGCCATCGACGACCTCGGCCAGGAGGCGATCTCGCTCACCGGCTCCCAGGCTGGGATCGTCACCGACACCGCGCACGGCAAGGCCAAGATCGTCGACATCCGCGCGCGCCGCATCCACGAGGCGCTCGACGCCGAGAAGATCGTGCTCGTCGCCGGCTTCCAGGGCGTGTCGACCGACTACGACATCACCACGCTCGGCCGCGGCGGCTCGGACACGACGGCCGTGGCACTCGCCGCCGCCCTCGGCGCGGAGGCGTGCGAGATCTTCACCGACGTCGACGGCGTGCACCCCGCCGACCCGCGGGTCGTCCCCGAGGCCCGGAAGCTGCACGCGGTCAGCTACGAGGAGATGCTCGAGATGGCGGCCTCTGGTGCGCGGGTGCTTGCGCTACGCTCGGTGGAGTTCGCGCGCAACCACGGCGTGAAGCTCCACGTCCGCTCGACCTTCACGGAGGAGACCGGCACGTGGATCACCGAGGAGGACGAGCGCATGCTGGAGAAAGCGATGATCTCGGGCGTCACGCATACCCTCGAGGAAGCGGTTTATCGGGTCGAGGGCATCGACCGCGCCGATCTCTTCTCGGCGCTCGCCGACGCGCCGGTCTCGGTCGACACGATCATCCAGAC
>JBKPFD010000123.1:0-1816 GCA_046729155.1 Actinomycetota bacterium | reverse complement strand
TCACCCGTCGCCCTGGCCGCCTGGCTGCTCGACCACGACACGGACAGCTACTACAAGATCTCGCGCGCCTTCGTCGACGGCGAGCCCGTGGGCAATCTCACCCGGGACCAAATCATCGACAACATCACGCTGTACTGGCTGACCGGCACCGGGGCCTCGGCGGCGCGGTCGTACTGGGAAGACGGACAGGCCTTAGCTGCTGCCGCTGCGTCCGGCCAGGCTCCTCCGGAGGTCTCGGTTCCGACCGGTTTCACGACCTTCCCCGGCGAGATCTGGCGGACCCCGCGCAGCTGGGCCGAGAACTCGTACCCCAACCTCACCTACTTCAACGAAGTGGACAGGGGCGGCCACTTCGCCGCATGGGAAGAGCCCGAGCTCTTCTCCGCCGAGGTGCGAGCTGCATTCAAGTCAGTGCGCTGAGAGCGCTCGAGGGTCGGAACCCGACAGAGAAAGGCGGACTTCCATGGTTGATTGGGAACGCAACTGGCGCGGTAACGGCGTCATCGCAGCGGTGCTCTTCGTCGTTTCGTACGCCATCTACGGCAGTCAGCCGAAGGTGGGTGCGTCGGCCGACAAGCTCGTCTCGTTCTACGACGGCGACAGCACACGCGTCCTGATTGCGACGGTCGTCTTCGGCTTCGCGACCCTGTGCCTGATGTGGTTCGCAGCGGCGTTCGCGAGCGTTTTGCGTGACGCGGGCAAGGCCGGCTGGGGAACAGCGGCGACCGCCGCCAGCGGAGCCGTCGGCGCCGTCTACTTCACGGTCATCACGCTGCGCGCTGCGCTCGCGTACTCGATCGCAGTCCCCGGCAACGAGCGGGTCACATCCGCCTTCAACGACCTTTCGTGGGTCCTTAAGGACTTTGCGTGGTTCCCGGTCGCGATGCTGATCATGGCCGGATCGTTCGGGCTGTGGCGGGCGGGAATCTTTTCGAACTCGGCCTTCGGGGCGGGGGTGACGGCCATGGTGCTCGTCCTGCTCGGGGTAACGACCTGGGCCGGCGACGGCTTCTGGGCGGCGGACGGTGCCTATTCGCGGTTCGTCCCCACGATCGCCATGCTCCTGTGGATCGCGGTGGTCAGCGGCTTCCTCTACATGCGGAGCCCCTCCACGGCGACCGAGCCTGACCGGGTGCCTGTCCATGCGCCGTAGCTTGGATCGGAGCGCGGGCACATGAGCTACGTCGACACAGCTCCTGAGCCCGTCCTCGCGCGCGACGAGTCACGCACGCTCTTCGGCCAGACGATGGGGCTCGTGGCGGTCACCGCCGGCCTCTTCGCGCTCGGTGCGTACCTCGGTCGCGACCTGTCGTACGGCTGGGGCTTCGTCGCGTTCATCGCGAGCTTCGGCGTCCTGATCGGCCTCAACGTCGCCGCATCACGCTCGGAGCAGCTCGCGATCGGCTTGCTCTTCGGTTTCGGCGTCCTGATCGGGATTGGGACCGCACCGACGATCGCGTATTACGCCTCGACGAACCCGCAGTCGGTGTGGCAGGCGGGCGGGGCGACGGCGCTGTTCATCGCCGGCTTCGGCACGGCTGGGTACGCCACGCGCCGCGACCTCTCAGGGCTCGCCCGAGTGTGCTTCTGGGCGCTCCTCGCGCTGATCGTCTTCGGGATCGTGACGATCTTCGTGCGCATCCCGAGCGGCGCGCTGATCTACTCGATCGCCGGCCTGGTGATCTTCGCCGGGTTCACGATGTACGACTTCCAGCGTCTACGGCGGACGCAGGACATCCGTGCCGCGCCGCTGCTCGCCGCCTCGATCTTCCTTGACGTCCTCAACGTCTTCTTGCTGTTGCTGTCGCTGTTCAAC
>JBKPFD010000122.1:0-1972 GCA_046729155.1 Actinomycetota bacterium | reverse complement strand
AACGGAACGATCAGCACCATCGCCGGCACCGGCGAGGAAGGCTACGCAGGCGACGGCGGCCCGGCCCGCAGCGCGTTGCTACGTCACCCGCACGACCTCGCGCTGCGCGTCGACCGAGAGGTGATCGTCGCCGACTCGCACAACCGGGTCCTGCGCCGGATCGACCCGGCCGGCAACGTGAGCACGTTCGCGGCGGGATTCAGCGCCCCGGTTGCCGTCAAGGGCGGGCCGGGCAACACGGTCTACGTCGCGGACGGCGGGGCGAACGCGGTCTTCCGCCTCTCGCCGGACGGCGCCACGCGGACCCTCGTCGCGCGGGCGCGAGGGCCATTCAACCTCGCCGTCGGCTACAGCAACTTCTACGTGACCGAGCTCGCCGGCGCACGGCGCGTCCTGCAGTTCGGACCGACGGGACGGGTACGCGTCCTCGTCCGCTGAGCGTCGACTGCCGAATACTTTAGGAATCAGCCCCGGCTTCCGATAGCGAAACGGAATGCCGGAGAACGCCGCCCAGCTCCGACCGCTCCGCCCTGCAGGCGCGGGGGATCGCCGGATGAGCTACCGGGCGCTCCGCTGTCTCGTCGCCGACGACCACCCGGCGCTCGTCGAGGCCGTCTCGACCTTCCTCGAGGCGCGGGGCGGCTTCGAGGTCGTCGCGAAGGCTTCCGACGGTTACTCGACGCTGCTCGGCGCGCAGGAGCAGCGCCCCGACGTCGCGCTCGTCGACTACCGCATGCCGCGGCTCGAGGGTCCCGCTCTGCTAGCCAGGCTTCGCGACGAGGCGCCCGACACGCTCGTCGCCGTGTATACGGCCGACGCCGACGACCAGCTCGTTCGGGCGGCTTTCGACACGGGCGCGCGGGCAGTCGTGCTCAAGGACGCGCCCCTCACGGATCTCGCGCTTGCGCTCGAGACGATCTGCGCGGGCGGTCACTACATCGACCCAGCGCTCGCGCGCGACACGCTCACGCCGTCAAAGTCGAACGGGCCGGGACTCACGCAGCGCGAGACCGAGGTGCTGTCCCTGCTCGCGGACGGGCTCTCGCACGAGCAGATCGGCAAGGAGCTGTCGATCAGCGCCGAGACGGTCCGCACGCACGTGCGCAAGGCATGCGAGCGCCTGAGCGCGCGTACTCGCACCCAGGCCGTGGCGACGGCGCTGCGGCGCGGGCTGCTCGCCTGAGCCGCTCTGCCAGGCGCGTCAAGACGGCGTCACAGCTCGCCGGAGAAAGTGTCGCACGCGCCCGGGTCGCCGCCGTCGAAGCCCTTCCGGAACCACGTCGTGCGCTGCTCCGAGGAGCCGTGCGTCCAGCTCTCGGGGTCGACGGACGCGCCGGCCTGCTTCTGGATGCGGTCGTCTCCCACCGCAGCGGCCGCGGCGAGGCCCTCTTCGAGGTCTCCACTCTCGAGCAGCTTCTCCTCGTAGGCCGAGTGCGCCCAGACGCCGGCGAGGCAGTCGGCCTGCAGCTCGAGCCGGATCGAGAGCTCGTTCGCCTGGCTCGGGTCCTTCTGCTGTTCGGCGCGGACGTCCTCGCTGATCCCGAGCAGGTTCTGCACGTGGTGGCCGAACTCGTGCGCGATCACGTACGCCTGCGCGAAGTCGCCGGGTGCGCCGAAGCGCGAGCGGAGCTCCCGGAAGAAGCCGAGGTCGAGGTAGACCTTGCGGTCGAGCGGGCAGTAGAAGGGACCCGTCTGAGACGAGCCGATGCCGCAGCCGGTCTGCGTCGCGTTCTCGAACAGGACGAGCTTGGTCGGCTCGTACGTCTTGCCCGAGTCGGCGAAGCTCCTCGCCCACGATTTCTGCACGTCTTGGACGACGAAGGCGACGAAGTCCTTGAGCTCCGCGTCGGCATCCGGCTCGCGGCCTTGCGCGGCCGGCATCTCGGGTAGCGGCTCGAGCGGCCCCGCGCCGGCGCCTCCGCTACCACCGAGCAGATAGAAGAGCAGCAGGACGATCAGCCCGATGCCGCCG
>JBKPFD010000121.1:0-4020 GCA_046729155.1 Actinomycetota bacterium | reverse complement strand
TACGACGCCGACCCGCAGTTCCTGTTCGCGTCGGCGACGATCGCGAACCCGGGTGAGCTCGCCCATTCGCTGACGGGCCTCGACACGACGGTCGTGGGCGACGACGCCGCGCCGCGCGCCGAGCGCACGATCGCGCTCTGGAACCCGCCGCTGATCGACGAGGACCTCGGCCTCCGCGGGAGCGCCCTCGCCGAGGCGTCGAAGCTGATGGCCGACCTCGTCTCGCGCGGACTGCGCTGCCTCGTCTTCGCCAAAAGCCGGCGCTCCGCCGAGCTGATCCATCGCTTCACAGCGGAGCGGCTCGGCGACGGGTCGATGCTCTCGCCGTACCGAGCCGGTTACACGCCAGCTCAGCGGCGCGAGATCGAGCAACGGCTCTTCCACGGCGAGCTGCTCGGCGTGAGCGCGACGAATGCGCTCGAGCTCGGGATCGACGTAGGGCTGCTCGACTGCGTCATCTCCGTGGGGTTTCCAGGCACCGTCGCGAGCCTCCGGCAGCAGTGGGGGCGTGCCGGCCGGACCGGGCACGGGCTCGCTGTCCTCGTCGCGAGCGAGGACGCGCTCGACCAGTACTTCATGCGTGAGCCCGAGACGCTGCTCGGCCGCAGGGTCGAGGCGGCCATCCTCGATCACGAGAACCCGCGTGTCCTGGACGGCCACGTCGCTGCCGCTGCGTTCGAGGCTCCGCTCGACGAAGCCGATGCGGAGATCCTCGGGGCGGAAGCGCTCCGCCGCGCCGCGACTCACCCGGAGCTGAAGCGGACGGACGCCGGATTCGTCTGGGCGGGCCGCGACTACCCCGCGGGGCGGTTCGGCCTGCGCTCGACCAGTCCGGACACCTTCTCGGTCGTCGAGGCCGGGACGGGCACCGTCATCGGCTCGATCGAGCGCGAGAAGGCGTACTCGACCGTGCACGAGGGTGCGATCTATCTCCACCTCGGGGAGCAGTACCGCGTGCTCGCGCTCGACCTCGAGGCACGCACGGCCGTGATCGAGCCGTTCTCTGGCGACTACTACACGCAGGCGAAGAAGGAGACGACGACCGCGATCGAGGAGACGCTTCGCGGCGAGCGCCGGCTGGGCCTCGACCTCGCGTTCGGGCGCGTGAGCGTTACCGAGCAGGTCGTCGGCTACCAGAAGAAGTCGATTCGGGACCAGTCGACGATCGACCTCGTCGCGCTCGACCTGCCGCTGACGACCTTCGAGACGGAGGCGGTCTGGTACCTGCCCGAGCCCGACATGCTCGCCGGCCTCGAGCAGATGCCCCGCCTCCTCGGGACGCTGCATGCCGCAGAGCACGCGATGATCGCGCTGCTGCCGCTCTGGGCGATGTGCGACCGATGGGACATCGGCGGCCTCTCGACGAACCTGCACTTCCAGACGAACCGGCCGACGATCTTCATTTACGACGGGCACTCCGGCGGCGTCGGGATCACCGAGCGCGGTTTCGACGCGTTCGAGGGTTGGGTCGACGACACGGCGAAGATGCTCGCCGGCTGTCCGTGCGAGAGCGGGTGCCCGTCGTGCGTCCAGTCGCCGAAGTGCGGCAACCTCAACGAGCCGCTCGACAAGGAGGGCGCGCTGACGCTGCTCGAGCGGATGCTGGCGCACCGGAAATGAGCATCCAGATCGTCTTCGAGACGCACTCGACGAGCACTGACAACGAGGCGGGCATCGCCACGGGCTGGTCGGACGGACGGCTCTCGGAGCTGGGCAAGCGCCAGGCTGCCGAGCTCGGCGCACGCCGTCGCGACGACGGGGTCGCGGCCGTCTTCACGTCCGACCTCGGTCGTGCCGTCGAGACCGCACGCATCGCCTTCGGCGGTTCCGCTATCCCGGTCCATCGCGATCCGCGCCTGCGCGAGTGCGATTACGGCGAGCTGACGGGCGCGCCGGCCTCGGCGATCGAGGAGCAGCGGCTGCGGCGGATCGCCGAGCCCTTTCCAGGCGGCGAGAGCTACCTCCAGGCGGTCGAGCGCGTACGGGCCTTCCTCGCCGACCTGCCCCCAGCGCTGGACGGAAAGCGCATCGTCGTAATCGGCCACGCGGCGACGCGGTGGGCGCTCGAGCACCTTCTCGCGGGGAAGGACCTGGCCGAGCTCCTCTCGGCGCCGTTCGGATGGCAGGAGGGCTGGGAGTTCAGCCTGGACGTGGCGAACGCGGTCGCAGAGCCAGCTCCACGGCCTCCTCAGGGCTAGCTGCGCGCTCGATCCCCTCGCCGGCGACTTCCCAGCCCGGCTCGAGCACGACGACGGGCCGGCCGAGCCGCCGGGCGAAGGCGATCTCGGCAAGCGTGCCCCAGCTGCCGCCGACGGCGATCACGGCGTCGCCCGAGGCGACGACAGCCAGGTTGCGCGCGTGCCCGATGCCGGTCACGACCGCGTGGTCGACCCACTCGTTCGCGCCGGCACGAGACTCTCCCGGGAGAATTCCAAGCGTTGTGCCCCCCGCTGCCTTCGCGCCTCGTGACGCGGCGGCCATCACTTCGCCCAGCCCGCCCGTGACGACGACGCAGCCCTGTTCGGCCAGCAGGCGCCCGACCTCTTCGGCCCGGCCCTCGTGCTCGGCGCCGCTGCCGATGACGGAAACCTGCCTCTTGCCTGGGTCCGGTACCCCCAACCTCCTCCCCACAGCGAGCATAACGGCGAACTCGTGACGCATGGGTGCCGGGACCGTGCTGATTGCGTAACGGCTGCAAGAGCCCGCGCGATCCACCGCTGGTACAAGACACCGCGTGGCGGCTCAGCGCGAAGCCCGCGGCGGAACCCTGATCCTCGGCGGAGGCTTCGCCGGCGCGTACGTCGCTCGTTACCTCGGGCGCGGCGGCGCGACGATCGTCAATCCCGAGAACTTCATGCTCTTCACGCCGCTCCTGCCCGAGGCGGCATCGGGGACGCTCGAGCCGAGACACACGGTCGTGCCGCTCCGGCAGATGTGCCCGCACGCCGAGCTCCTGCTCGGACGCGTCGTCGGCCTCGACCTCGAGGCGGAGCTCGCCCGCGTCGAGACCGATGAAGGCGTCCGGCTCGTTGCGTACCGCCGGCTCGTCGTCGCCCTCGGCGCCGTGTCCCGCGTCCTGCCGGTCCCCGGACTGGCCGAGCACGGGCTTGGCTTCAAGGACCTCGCCGACGCGATCCATCTCCGCAACCACGTCCTGCGCCGGCTCGAGGTCGCTGCGAACGCAACGACGGACGCGCATCGACGGCGTGAGCTGACCTTCGTCTTCGTCGGCGCGGGCTACGCAGGCGTCGAAGCCCTCGCCGAGCTCGCCGACCTCGTCCGCGACGCGATGCGCCACTACCCCGAGCTTCGGGACGCGCCGCGGCGCTGGGTGCTCGTCGACGCGGCGCCGCGGATCCTCTCCGAGATCCCGACGCGGCTCGGCGAGTACGCGGCCGAGCAGCTCGCACGCCGTGGCGTGGAAATACGCGTCGAGACGACCCTCGAACGACTCGACCCGCACGCCGCAACCCTCTCCGACGGCGAGCGAATCCTGACGAGCACGCTCGTCTGGACGGCGGGCGTGCGGCCGAGCCCCGCGTTGTCGCGCCTCGGCCTTCCGGTCGACGACCGGGGCCGCCTCGAGGTCGATGAGGCGCTTCGCGTCCGTGACCACCCGAACGTCTGGGCACTCGGCGACTGCGCGCGAGTGCCGAACGCCGCAACCCCCGGCATACCCGACCCGCCGACTTCGCAGCACGCCCTCCGCCAGGCGCGCCGCCTGGCCAAGAATCTCGCCGGAGAGCCCAAGCCGTACCGCTACCGGTCAATGGGCCAGGCCGCCACGCTCGGCCGCTACAAGGGCATCGTCGCCCTCGGTCGCGTCCCGATCCGCGGCTTCCTCGGCTGGTTCGCCACGCGCACGTACCACCTCTTCCAGTTGCCGCTCTTCTCGCGCAAGCTCCGCGTCGTCACCGATTGGACGGTCGCGCTCTTTTTTCGCCGCGACATCGCCGAGCTCGGGGTCCTCGGCCACCCGCGAGGGTTGAGCGACGGCTGAGCTCGAGCGCTGCATCGCGT
>JBKPFD010000120.1:0-1735 GCA_046729155.1 Actinomycetota bacterium | reverse complement strand
GCGGAAGCGGTGGACGTGCACCGACCGCGACTGCGACCGGATCTTCGAGCAGCCGGGCATCTGCCCGGACCATCCGAACGCACGGATGAAGAAGGTCTGGGTCGAGGAGCAGCTGAAGCCCGGCCTGGTCGACTGGCCGGCCGTGCAGGCCCGCCTGCGCGAGCAGGGCATCGTGCTCGTCGGCGGCGGCGCGGACGAGGCGCCGGAGGTGTACAAGCGCCTGCCGGAGGTTCTCGCCGCGCATGCAGGCTCGGTGCGCGTGAAGCACCGGCTGCGCCCGCTCGGCGTTGCGATGGCCGGCCGGGACGTGCACGACCCGTACAAGGATTAGGGCCCGCGGGAGCGGGCTCTAGTCGTTTGGAGGCTAGACCTCGGCGTGGCGCTCTTCGACGCAGCTGCGCGCCCAGCGCTCGGCGGACTCGACGAGGCGGCCCTGCAGCTCGTACAGCTCGTCGTCGCTATCGGGCAGCTGGTCGCGCTTGAGCTCGATCCGCACCTGGTGCACCTCCGCCTCCGAGTGCTCCCCGAACTCGTGCCGGTCCTCCGAGACGATCGAGACCTCCCCGACTTTGTCGCGGAGCGCCCCTGCGAGCTCGTCGATCTCAGCCGGTGTCGCCTCGCGTCCCGCGAACACGCCGAAATTCACGCGAATCTCTAGGCCTGGCGGCTCGAAGGTCCTCGTCGCGAAGGCGATCACCGGCTGCCGGGATGACCCCATCCGCGGAGGGTGCTTCCCGGCTGCCTCGAAACTAATCCTCGCTCGGCGTCCAGCGGAACGTGCGCAGTGCGAGGGCCGCTCCAGCGAGGCCCCAGGCCGCGATGACCGACACGTCGATCGGCCGCTCCCAGATCTTCTCTCCGTGCACCGCGACGGCCGCGATCAGCTCGATGAAGTACGTCAGCGGCAGCACGTCCGCGATCGCCTGGACGAACCCGGGAAACGACGCTTTCGAGAAGAACGCGCCGGAGATGAAGAGCATCGGCAGGTAGATCGCGTTCAGGACGGCCGACGCGCCCTCCTCGCGGCGAATCAGGCCGGTCAGGCCGATGCCCATCCCCGCGAAGGCGAATCCGCCGAGAGCCATCGCGGCGATGAACGACCCGAGGCTCTCCGGGGCGGCAACGTCGTACGAGAGGGCGGCGAGCACGTACAGCGTGATGCCCTCGAGCACGAAGGCGAGCAGGAACGAGGCGAGCATCGCGAGCAGAAACGTGGGCGCGGGGAGCGGCGTCGACTGCAGACGCTTGAGCATCCCGCTCTCGCGCCGGATGACGAGCACGATCGCCAGCCCGAAGAACGCCGTCGCGACGACGCCGTAGCCGAGCATCCCCGTGACGAGATAGGTCGTGCCCGGGATGCCGTCGATCTCCTCGTCGCCGTACGCCGACGCGAGCAGGAAGAACATGATCA
Organism: Actinomycetota bacterium; assembly: GCA_046729155.1. Taxonomy (GTDB): domain Bacteria; phylum Actinomycetota; class Thermoleophilia; order Gaiellales; family Gaiellaceae; genus VAXT01. The sequence continues at coordinate 324 of JBKPFD010000120.1, read as the reverse complement.
GCGGGAGCAGGAACGTGAAGAACGCGAGCTCCCTGCTCCGCCAGTAGAGGCGCACCTGCGCGCGCAGCTCGTGCATGAAGAGCTTCATTCGCCTGCCTCCTCCGCGCCGGTTAGCGAGAGGTAGACCTCCTCCAGGCTCGGCCGGCGCACCTCGAGCGCCTCGAGCTCGGCGCCGGTGGCGAGTGCCTCCGCGGTCAGCTCGTGCAAGACGCGGGTCGGCTCCTCCGTGCGCAGGACGACGTCCTCGCCGTTGCGGCGGAAGCGGATCTCCGTCGGCGGCAGCGCGCCGGTCAGCTCGCCGGGGCGGCCGAGCGCGACGATCTC
>JBKPFD010000119.1:0-5966 GCA_046729155.1 Actinomycetota bacterium | reverse complement strand
CATCGGCTTCCGCGACCCGCACGGCTTCCGCCCGCTCGCCCTCGGCAGCATCGACGGCGACGCGGTGCTCGCCTCGGAGACGTGTGCGCTCGACCTCGTCGGCGCAGGGCTCGAGCGCGAGGTGGCGCCCGGGGAGCTCGTCGCCGTCGACGACCAGGGCGTGCGCTCGACGCAGGCGCTTCAGCCCGCGAACGGCGGCGCGCTCTGCCTCTTCGAGTTCATCTACCTCGCCCGCCCGGACTCGCGACTCGTAGGGATCGAGGTGCACGAGGCACGGGTGCGAATGGGCGAGCAGCTCGCCGCCGAAGCGCCGGTCGAGGCCGACCTCGTCATGCCCGTCCCCGACTCGGGCACGCCTGCCGCGATCGGCTTCGCGCGCGCGAGCGGCATCGCCTTCTCGGAGGGCCTGATCAAGAACCGCTATGTCGGCCGGACGTTCATCCAGCCGGATCAGGGCTTGCGCGAGCAGGGCATCAAGCTGAAGTTCAACCCGCTCGCCGAGGTCGCCGGCAAGCGCCTCGTCGTCATCGACGACTCGATCGTGCGCGGGAACACCACGCGCAGGATCGTCGCCGTGCTCTTCGAGGCCGGCGCGCAAGAGGTGCACGTGCGCGTCTCGGCGCCCCCGATCGTCTCGCCCTGCTTCTACGGGATCGACTTCGCCGACGAGGAGCAGCTGGCGGCCGCCGACCGGACTGTCGAGGAGGTCCGCCAGCTGATCGGAGCCACGACCCTCGCCTACCTGTCGCTCGAGGGAGCGCAGAAGGCGACCCAGCGGCCGGAGAGCGAGTTCTGCCGCGCCTGCTTCACGCGCAACTACCCGACGCGGATTCCCGAGGGACGCCGGCTCGCAAAGCTTCGCTTCGAGACTAGTAACGCGTAGCCCGACTCTTTAAGATCGCCCCCGGGGTGGGGATTTCGCGATTCGGCTATCTGCTCGTCCTGGTGTGCGCTGCAGCCTTCGCGCTGCCCGGCGCCGGTTTTGCGCACCACAACGCCGACCAGCACTACGCGATGCGGATCGATTGGAGCTACCCCGAGGGGCCGACCCGCACGCACTCGGATATCGCGATGTGGGGCTCGATCGTCGTCGCCGGCAACTACGACGGTTTCCGCGTCTTCGATACGTCCCTCCAGGGCACCGAGCGACTGCGCGCCAACTTCCTCTGCCGCGGCCCGCAGAACGACGTCTCGCTTTGGCGGCACAACGGCCGCCTGCTTCTCTTCATGTCGGTGGACACGCCGCAGCTGGACGGCGACACGGTGTGCAGCCCGAACAACTCGTCAGACAGGACCGTGGCGTGCGGACCGCCGACCTGTTTCGAAGGCATACGGATCTTCGACATCACGAACCCGCAAGCGCCTCAGCTCATCCACGCGGTCTACACCGACTGTGGATCGCACACCCACACGCTGATCCCCGATCCGCCAAACAACCGCCTGCTCCTCTACGTGTCCTCCTATCCGGTCGGCACGGGGCCGCGCTGTCAGTCACCGCACGCGAAGATCTCCATCGTCTCAGTCCCGCTCGACGCACCGGAGACGGCGGCCGTCATCGCGGAACCACCCATATCGGCACCGCCTTGGGCCTCGTTCGGGGTCGGTTGCCACGACATCACGGTCTTTCTCGCAATCCACAAGGCGGCCGCGTCGTGCATGAGTGAGGGGCAGATCTGGGACATCACAGATCCTGCCAATCCGGGAACGCTGACCGCCGTCCACGTCGACACCCCTTCCGTGAACTTCTGGCACTCGGCCGAGTTCACGTGGGACGGTCAGTACGTCGTCTTCGACGACGAAGGCACCGGCAGTTGCTCGTCCGCCGGCAACGGACGCATTTGGATCTACCGGGTAGCTGACGCCGCTCTCATGAGCTCATTCATGATCCCCCGCGCCCAAGGGACCTACTGCTCCGTGCACAACGGCAACATCATTCCGGTCGCGGGACGGTATTTGCTCGTCGCCGGCTGGTACACCGGCGGCACGAGCGTTGTCGACTTCACGAGCCCTGCCAACCCCGCCGAGGCCGCGTACTACGACGCGATCGAGGGCCGTGGCGCCGCGAATACCTGGTCGTCGTACTGGTACAACGGCAGCATCTACGCGAACGACATCACGCGCGGGCTCGACGTCTTGAACGTGATCACCCCGTGGGCGCCGTATGGTCTCTCTTGGGGACACCTGAACGCGCAGACGCAGGAGGACCTGCTCCCACCGCCGATGAGCGCGATGACCCCGGTCGCGAGGCTCATGCCGCGCCTGAGCAAGGCGCGCCCTGGCGGGCTTCGGCCCGCCAGGGTCGCAGTCAAGCGCGCTACTGCTCGAGCACGCGGGTCGCTTTCGCCAGCCCGCGGCTGACGAAGTAGCCGACCGTCACCCAGGTCGCGCCCCAGACGAACCTGTCGGCGCTCACGTGGTCGTCGAAGATGGCGATCAGGCCGAAGACGATCAGCACGACCACGTAGATCAGGAACTCGGCGTTGCCGGGGATCGGCAACCGAGCGATGTCGAAGCTCCCCGCTCCGTAGCTGTACGAGGAGCGGGTGCCTGGCTCGGTTGGGGTCGTCGACATCCAGTTCTCCTTTCGTCAGGCGGCGTGACCGGGAACGTGAACGATCTCTAGCTTCAAGCCGTCGGGATCGTAAAAGAACACGGCGTAGTAGCCGGGCTGGTACCAGTACTCCTCCGGCCCGCTCTCGATCTCGGCGCCCTGCGCACGGAGCCAGTCGGCACGTTCGTTGACGACCGCGCGGGACATGGCCTCGAACGCGATGTGATGGAGCCCGACCTCGTAGCGGTCGAACGGCTGCTCGCGCTCGCTCCGCGCCTCCCGCACGCCGACGGAGCTCCCTGGCCCCCAGAGGTACCAGATCGTCTCACCCTGCTCGCCCTGCACCTCGCTGATCCCGTGCCAGCCGAGCGGGCCGAGCAGATCGCGGTAGAAGGGCAGGCTGCGCTCGATGGACGAGACGACGAGGTCGACGTGGTGGACGCCTGTGGAGCGCACGGCAACCTTGTCCGTTCAGCGCGGCTCGGCCATGTCCTCCGCGCGACCGTAGCGGACGGCACGCCGCACCGCCCGCGGGTCGAGGCCGCGCTCGAGCAGCTCCTGGCGCAGCTCGCCCTCGGCGGCTAGGCGCAGGAAGAGCCACGCGAGGGCGCCGATCGTGACGAGCGAGCCCTCGATCATCATCACCGAGCCGGCGATCCCCTGGTCGGCGCTCGCCGAGAGGCCCCACTGCCGGTCTGCGTGCTCGTAGAACGAGTAGAACGGCTCGCTCGCCCAGACGAAGATGTTGCCGAGCACCGTGGAGACGAGCCTGACGGCGACCATGTAGCCCATCTTGGCCGCGGTGCCGAACCACTCCGGCGCGGGCAGCACCTCGACCACAGGTGCCCACATGAGCGCACCCGCCGTGAAGAACGCGATGTGCTCGACTGCATGGATCCCGCTGTGGCGGAGCGCGGCCTCGTAGAACACGGGGAGGTGCCAGAGGCAGAGGTTCACGGCCCAGATCGGCAGCGCGACGAACGGGTGCGCGAGAACGCGCAGCCTGGCGACGAGGCTGAGGGAGAGAAGCGGCCGGAGAACGGGCCCTGTGAGGCCGGCGACGATGCACAGCGGGCCGAGGTCGCCGAGCAGCAGGTGCTGGACCATGTGGAAGGTGAACAGCTCCTGTGCGAGGGTCTCGATCGGGGGCACGAGGGCGACCACAATGAGCGCCACGCCGAGCCCGAAGAGGATCGGCCGCCACGCAGGCAGGGGCGTGCCGCGGCGCCGTAGCGTGCGAACGCGGACGACGTAGAGAAACGTGCCGGCGGCCAGCGGCAGGAGCTGGAAGGGATCGAACGGCATCGCCCTTAGTATTCCGCCGACCTGTTCGAGATCGTCTTCGTGCTGCTCGTGCTGGTGCTCGTCCTCGGGCTCGGCGCGGTGGCTCTCGCCGGCGCGACGGCCGGCCGCCTCTCGCCCGAAGAGCGGCGCACCCGCATGGTCGCCGCGCTCGCGATCATCGGGGCCCTCGTCATCGGCTTCGGCGTGATCCTCTTCTTCGCGTCCAACTGGAGCGAGATCGCTCGGCCGATCCGCGTCGCCGTGCTCCTCGTCGCGGAGCTCATCTTCTTCGCGGCGGGCTTCTATCTGAGTGAAGTGCGCCGTGCGTACCCGCACGTGGCGCATGCACTGTTCTTCCTCGCGACGCTCCTCTTCGGCGCGTCGGTCTTCCTCGTCGGACAGATGTACCACGTGCAGGCACACGATCCCCTGGGGTTCCTCGTCTGGTCGGCCGCGGCTCTGCTCGTTGCGCTCGTCGTGCGCTCCGGACCGATCGCCGCGCTCGCGATCGTCGCCTTCATCGCCTGGATCGTGCACGAGCTCATCGCCCTGGACGAGGTGAGCGAGGTGGACGCTGCCCGCCTGCTGCCCGTGCTCCTGACGCTTCTCGGCTGCGCGCTCTACGCATTCGGGACCGAAGGAAGGCCGTGGCTGGAAACCGCCCGCTTCGCGCGGCCGATGCGGCTGCTCGGCTACGGAACCGTCGCCCTGGGCGTCTTTGCCCTGAGCTTCCGGGTCGTGCACGAAGGCTCGCTGGAGCGGACGGCCGGGCCGGGCATCGTCAAGTTGCTGCTCTGGAGCCTTGCGGCCGGCGCCTTCCTGGGGGCGGCTCTTCTTGCTCTCCGCGCGAAGGCCCGGCGCACGAGCATTCCGGAAGCCGTAACGCTCGCCGCCGTCTCGGCCCTGGCCCTTCTCTCGGTGTACACGGAACAGGGCTCGGATGCGAAGTGGGCGCTGCTCTTCAACGCCTCCCTCGCCGTGCTCGCGCTCGGCGCGGTCCTCGTCGGCCTCGCGAACGACGAGATCTGGCTTGCGAACGCCGGCGTCGCCTGGGTGGCGATCGACGTCATCGCGCGCTTTCTCGACCCGGAGTGGTCGATGCTCCAGCGCGCGACCGTGTTCGTGATCGTCGGGGCCCTTGTGCTCCTCGGCGCGTTCGTCCTCGAGCGCCGCCGCACACTCCTCGCGCTGCGCCGGTGAGCAGCCAACGGCGCTATGCGTTCTTCGGGGTCGTCGCCCTCCTCCTCGTCTTCCCGCTCGCGACTATCGCGTACAACGAGGTCAAGCTCGCGACCGGCGACGAGGTTCGGCTTCGGACGCAGCCGATCGACCCAGTCGACTTCTTTCGCGGGCGATACGTCACTCTCAGCTACGACATCTCGTCGGTCCGCACGGTCGGATCTCCAGAGCCCGGAACGAGGGTGTACGTACCGCTCCATGACGCGGGGCCGTACTGGACCGGTGACTTCGCCTCCCCCACGCGGCCGGCGACCGGACGCTTCATCAGCGGCTTGGTGACGGATTCCGGTCAAGTCCGCTACGGAATCGAGACCTACTTCGTCGACGAGCGCGAGGCGAGCAAGTACGAGGGCGCCGCAGCTGCCGGCCAGCTCTACGTCGACGTGGTCCTGGACGACTCGGGCAAGGCCAGGATCCAGGAACTGCACGTCGCTCGGCCCGATTAGACTCGCAGCGAGTGGAGGGCAAGACCTACGAGGCCGCCGGCGTGTCGCTCGAGCTCGCCGAGTCGGTCGTCGAGCGGCTGCGCGCCGCGGTCGAGTCGACGGGCGCGGAGGGGTTCGGTGGCTTCGCGGGGCTCTTCCCGCTCGACGGCGGTCGCTTCCTCGCCGCGACGACCGACTCCGTCGGCACGAAATTGATCCTGGCGCGGCAGCGCGGGCGGCTCCGCGACTGCGGCATGGACCTCGCGGCGCACTGCATCAACGATGTCGTCGCAGCAGGCGCCGAGCCGCTCTTCCTGCTCGACTACGTGGCGGCAAACCGCATCGCGCTCGAGCAGGTGGCGGAGCTGGTCGAAGGTGCCGCCGGCGTCTGCCGCGACGCGGGCTGTGCCCTGGTCGGCGGCGAGACGGCGGAGATGCCGGATGTCTACCGCGAGGAAGAGCTCGAC
>JBKPFD010000118.1:0-4233 GCA_046729155.1 Actinomycetota bacterium | reverse complement strand
GGCGGCCGAGCCTCGGCACGGAGTTCGCGGGTCGCGTCGAGGAGGTCGGGGCGGCGGTGACGGAGCTCCAAGTCGGCGACCAGGTGTTCGGCACCTGCGCAGGCGCGAACGCGGAGTACGTGACCGTGCGCGAGAGCGGCGTGATCGCACCGAAGCCGGCAGGGCTGACGCACGAGGAGGCGGCGGCGATCCCGGACGGCTCGCTGCTCGCTCTGAGCTGCCTGCGGCCGGCGTATCCGCTGCGCGGGAAGAGCGTTCTCGTCTACGGCGCCGCGGGCTCCATCGGAACGGCCGCGGTTCAGCTGCTCGCGCACCACTTCGAGGCCGAGGTGACTGCGGTGTGCGACACCAAAGACGTCGAGCTCGTGCGGACGCTCGGCGCGCGGGACGTCCTCGATCGCTTCCGCGAGGACTTCACGAAGAGCGGCAAGACCTACGACGTGATCTTCGACGCGGTCGGCAAGCACTCGTTCCGCCGCTGCCGGCGCTCACTGAAGCCAGACGGGATCTACATCAGCGTCGACCTCGGATTCATGTACCACGTGCCGCTCCTCGCGCTCGTCACGCGGTTCGTCGGAAGCAGGCGCGCGACGCTCGGCCTCGGCCGCTACCGCAAGGAGGACCTGCTTCTCAGCAAGGAGCTCGTCGAGGCGGGCAAGTACCGGCCTGTGATCGACCGGATGTACGTGCTCGACGAGATCGTCGAGGCGACGCGCTACGTCGAGGCCGGCCAGAAGACCGGCAACGTCGTGCTCCGCGTGAGCGAGCCTGCGCCCGGCGAGCAGCGTGAGCCCGCTGTGAAGCACGAAGAGCAACTGCGGGCTTGAGGCGGGCTACCGCAGCGTCTGAAACTCGTCATCGGTCAGCTCGATCTCGAGCGCGGCGAGGTTCTGCTCGAGGTGCTCGTGGGAGAGCGTGCCCGGAATCGGCAGCATCGTCGGAGAGCGCCTGAGCAGCCACGCGAGAGCGATCTGCGCGGGACTCGCGCCGTGCCGCCGTGCGATCTCGGCGAGCTGTCGCCCGCCGCCGCCCCCCAGCGGAAAGTAGGGGACGAAGACGAGGCCCTCGCGGGCGCAGTAGTCGACGACGTCCTCGTGCGTGCGCTCCGAGAGGTTGTAGTGGTTCTGGACGGCGACGATCGGCACGACCTCGCGCGCCCGCTCGATCTCGTCGATCCCGACCGCGGAGATGCCGACGTGCCGGATCTGTCCACGGTCCCGATACGCCTTGATGGCGGCGAAACTCTCCTCCAGCGGGGTCTCCGGATCGACCCTGTGCAGGTAGTACAGCGCGATGCTGTCCGTCCGCAACCGGCGCAGGCTCTCCTCGATCTGAGCCCGGAGCGCCTCCGGGCGGCCCGTTCCGGCTCTGTAACCGCCTTTCGTCGCCACGACGCACCCGTCTGGAATTGGCGAGAGAGCAGCGCCGATCGTGTTCTCGCTGTCACCTCCGGCGTACGTGTGGGCGGTGTCGATGTGGCTCACTCCAGCGGCGACGGCCTCCTTCACGAAGGCGACGTTCTCGCTCGTGTTCGTGAGTCGATTCGTCCCGAGCCCGATGCGCGTGACCTCGGTATCACCGAGCTTCAGCTTCGGCGCGGCATCCATCGGCACGTAGTGTCGCGGACAGGTGGGAAGCGAGCTCGCGAATCGGCACCGATGTGCAGATCGCTGAGCCGGACGAGCACGAACGGTCTCATGCGAGTCGTGCCTAGACGACCCGCACAGCGAGCCCCGGGTACTCGAGCACGAGCCCGAGCTCGTCGTAGACGAGCAGCCCCTCGTAGCCGAAGGAAGGCGCTGTGTAGCGGTACCGCGATTGCTTGCCGTCGTCGTCCAGACGGACGTACCTCTGTTCGAGCCGCTCGACGGCCAGGCCGGGCGCACGCACGTACGCGGCGGGCGCGTCGGCTGCCTGACCGGGCTGCAGCCCCAAGCGATGCACGGGGAAGGCGTTGGTGAAGGCTGATGCCTCGAGGTCGACGTCGAGACAGCCGTCGAGCTCATCGGCGGGCTTGCCGTCGACTCGCCAGGCCCCGGTCGGGTCGTGCTCGAGCCGCACCTCAGACGTTCCTTGCCCGGACTCAGCGGTGACGTGGGCTCGGCGTGTCGCCCAACCGCGGTCGAGCGTGACGGCGTAGCGAACGCACCACGCCTCGCCGCCCTCGACTGCCGTCGTCCGGCCTTCGAACAGGTAGCCGTTCGATTCCCGGTGCAGAAACAGGACCTCGAAGCCAACCCGAGCATCCACGTGCCGCCAGGCGGCGGTTCTCGGAAGATCGAGCGGGCGCCTCACTCAGCGCGAGCGGCCGAGGAAAGATGCTCCTCGGCCCAGCGGCCGATCTGTTCGAGTGCGGGCAGGAGCGCGCGGCCTGCGTCGGTGAGCTCGTACGCGACCGAGACGGGCGGCCCGTGGTCGACGTTACGCGTGACGAGCTCGGCGTCGCAGAGCTCGCGCAGGCGGTCGGAGAGCACCGAGTCGCTGATCCCCTCGACCGCACGGGACAGTGCGCGAAAGCCGGCCGGGCCGCCGCTCAGCGTGCCCAGCACCACCCCCGTCCAGCGCTTGCCGAGGAGCTCGAAGGCCCGGACGAGGGCTTGATCGGCGCGCACACACTCTTCGGCCTCCTCGACGGGCAGGCGCTCGGTCGACGTGCTCATGGAATAAGGCTAGCAGTGTCCTCGTTACTAGTTGATTAGAAGTTACTAGTTGTATCCTAGTACATAAGGAGTGGTCATGAAGGAGCTACTCGAAGCAACCGGACGTGAAGCCGTCCTCGTGGAGGATGCGGCGGAGATCCGGATGATGGGCTTCCCCATTCTCGAGGCCCTGCCGTCCCGGACTGTGCCGTACGACCGGGTCGATCCGTTCATCCTCGTCCACGAGGCCCGCCTCCGCCTGGCGGACATGCGGGACGTGGACACGAAGCATCCGCATCGGGGGTTCGACAACCTGTGGTACGTCCTCGAAGGCTCGGCCAGTACGGGCCACAGCACGGGGCCGGGCGGGGAGATGGAGAGGGCGCGGCTGTCCGCAGGCGCGCTTCTGGCGCTGAGGACCGGTCGAGGCGCCTGGCACGCCGAGGCGATCGGGGCCGACGAGCTCGAGGAGGGCCACCTCGACGCCGAGTTCCGAAGCGTGCTCTTCTGGGTCAACCTGGCCCGGAAGGACAAGCAGGTCGAACCGAGCGCGCAGGTGCTCCAACCGGAGGACGTCCCCACGCGGCGGGAAGGCGACGCGATCGTTCGCGTGCTGGTCGGCGAGGGCTCGCCCGTTCGGCTAGGGACGCCCGCCCTCATCCTCGATGTCGAGCTGCCGAACGGCGGCGACGTCACCACGCCCGTTCCGACCGAGTTCCAGGGCTTCGCCTATGTGCTCGAGGGCGAGGCCAACTTCGGCGCCAACCGGCGACGCGCCGGGCCGCCGCAGCTCGTCCTGCTCGGCCGCGGCGACGAGTTCACGGTCACCGATGCCGCGCCGGGCACCCGGTATTTGCTCATGGCCGGAAAGCCGTACGGCGAGGTGCCGGTCTTCAACGGGCCCTACGTCGACTAAACGCGGCTCGTCACCGGGTGAGGTGATCCGATGTTCGGTCTCGACGAGAGAGTCGCGGCAGCTTCCGACGGCGCTTCCGTCTGGATGGTCGTCGCCGTGGCCGTCCTGCTCGGGCTTCGCCACGCGACCGACCCGGATCACCTCGCTGCGGTGACGACCCTCGTCACCGGGGGTCGGGAGCGAGCGACCTGCCGCGCCGGCGAGCTCGGGCTCGCCTGGGGCCTCGGCCAGGCGGCGACGCAGCTGGCCTTCGGGCTCCCGATCATCCTCTTCAACAGCTTTCTCCCGCCGCTAGCTCAGCACGCGGCCGAGAGCGCGATCGGGCTCGTCGTCGTGTACCTCGCCCTGCGGCTCCTGCTGCGCTGGCGCCGCGGCGAGCTCCGCTTCCATCCGCACCCAGACGCACACGGCGCGCGTACGCGCAAAGGAGCCTTCGCGGTGGGGCTCCTGCACGGCATGGGCGGAAGCGCGGGCGTCGGCGTGCTCGTCCTCACGTCGGCTCGCACGACGAGCGTCGCCGTCGCGTCGCTCGCGCTCCTCGCCGTCTTCACGGCCGTCTCGATGAGCCTCCTCTCGAGCGGCTTCGGCTCGCTGCTCGCCTCACGTCCCGTCCGCGCTGCGTTCGGCGCCGCTGCGCCCGCCCTCGGCGGCGCGAGCCTCGCATTCGGGATCTGGTAT